>NZ_BAAACH010000010.1:0-110661 GCF_039521405.1 Clostridium sartagoforme | reverse complement strand
GAAATCATGCTTTGACGATTTACTTTAACACTTGTGGTGATTATTTTGTAGTGATTTCTTATCTGCTCTTTAGGCAATTCAGATAAGAAATCTTTTTCTTTTTCTAAATGTAATATAGGTATTTTGCCAGTTAATGTATGGCATGTACTATTAATTCTATTGTTTAAATTAGAGATGTATCTTCTAAATGAAGATTGCGCGCAATCTAGTTCATGATTATCTTTAAGATATTGCCATAAAATGCGCTTAGAATAAAATACTTGAATTGAATCTTTACTAAGAGCTCTTTTATAATAGGCTCAAAAGCTTCTATTTTAGATTTGCAGTTTCTAGTGGTAGGTTTCACATATCCATTTAAATATTTGCCTACGGTTCGAGGATCAACTCCAAGTTCTCTAGCTATTTGGCTTTTATTTATTTTCAAATTGTTTACCTCCATAAGTGACTTTAGTTTATGAAGATCTTCTAACTTATCTATTTTAATTTCTGAATAAATGTTTGTTTGTATAATCATAATTACCCCCAATAAATCTTGAGTAATTATAATTTATTCAAACTAATTTGTACATTCTTATATGATCATTTACTTGCATTCTTATCTTATCATTTATAATCAATAAAAAAGGAAGAAATATATAGAAGTATATACCGCACCTCTTAGAAGCTAATATGACTATTTTTAAATATATTGAAGGATGGTATAACAGAAAAAGGCTGCACTCATAACTAAATTACATCACACCACAGCAATGTGAATTATTAGCTAGAAGTGCAGCATAAAAAAAAGTCTGACTTTTGGTGTCCAAGATATTGACATAAGACCAAAGATTAAGTAGACACGTTAGATATCATGAGGTCGAGTTGACAGGATAGATGTAAAGATTAGTTGTAATAAAAAGTTTATATGTGATAGAGATACGTATAAGTATTTATTATGAAATAAATGAGAATTAAAATAAAATTAAAAAAACTTTTAACTGGTTTACAGAAGAATGTGGTAAGATTGGTCAATTAATTTATGAATAGATTGAATTTACATGTTTATGTGTAGTTTAAGAAAACTAGAAGGAGTGAATATTTATGCTTGGACCTAATAAAGATAAACTTTATCCAAATGAAAATATAAAGACAGTTTGCTATATAAGCAATTTAACTAAAAGATCTAATGTTGAGATTGGTGAATATACCTATTATAGTGATAATAAAAAGTCTCCAGAGAAATTTTATGACAGTATAGAGCACCATTACGAATTTTTGGGAGACAAACTAGTAATAGGAAAGTTCTGTGCAATCGCAGAAGGTATTAGATTTATTATGAATGGTGCAAATCATAGAATGGATGGAATCACAACCTATCCATTTAATATCTTTGGCAGTGGATGGGAGAAGGTAACTCCCACACTGGAGCAACTTCCTTTTAAAGGTGACACAGTAATTGGCAATGATGTGTGGATAGGTCAAAATGTAACTATTATGCCAGGTGTTAAAATTGGAGATGGTGCAATTATTGCCTCTAACTCAACAGTAGTAAAAAGTGTTGGACCATATGAAATATATGGTGGAAATCCGGCTAAATTTATCAAAAAGCGATTTAGTGATGAAAAGGTTGAATTCTTGCTAAAGCTTCAATGGTGGAACTGGGATGAAGAGAAAATATTTAATAATCTTGAGAAGCTAACTTCGGAGAGTGGCTTAGAGAAGTTAATGAATAATACCTTAGATACTAGTTTGAAGTAGAGAAAAAAATAAATTATGCCTCGTAATGGGCATACTTTATCTATATAATAATTCATAATAAAGAAAAAGTCTATTAATTTATTTATTTTCACTTTATAATTCATATTGTCGCGACAAATAAAGATTTCAATAGGAGAACAATTATGAATAAGAAGAAGATAGCCAATATCCCTTTTGGGCCGTATATTACAGTTTTGGCAGGGGCAACTGTTAAGGGAAAACCTAACTATGCAACTATTGGGGCGTACGGAGTTGTAAGCCAAAAACCTGTACTTTATATTTCATTGAAAAATACTCATTGTACAACTAGTGGAGTATTGGAAAATGGATTTTTCACTGTAAATATCCCGTCATCTGGGGCTGTTGAAAAAACTGATTATTGCGGCACTGTTTCTGGTAATAAAGTAGATAAATCAGAGATTTTTGAATCATTTTATGATGAAGCAGGAAATGCACCAATGATAAAAGAATGTCCTGTAAATTATCTTTGTAAGGTAATACAGATTATACCAATATTTGATTTTACAATGTTTATAGGTGAGATTGTTGCTGTATATGCAAATAAAGATTGCTTAGAAAACGGAAGGCCTAACGCACTAAAAGTCAAGCCGACAGTTTTAATGGATTCAGGATACTTTGATTTAAATAATAGAGTAGGATCTATCTTTAAAACATGTAAAGGAAGTAGATAAAATTATATTACATTTATAATATTTTACGTAAAAGCTCATAAAGGAGCCGATAACCACAGGGTATACTCTCCTAGGTTACCGGCTCTGTGTCTATATTCTGTCGCTTTATACACTTATAATTATTTGTATATTTTTTAGTGTCTATTTTTTCGCAACAGGAATCCAAACTTCACTATAAGCATAATCTTTTTTATGCTCATTCATTTTAGTAAAAGAAAAAGTAGGGGCGTTGATTAATTCATAATTAGAAGAAGGAAGCCATTCTGAATAAATTTTTGCCATTGTTTCTTGCAATGTAGAAGGAAATGGTCCTTCATTTGGGAATATAGCCCAAGTACAGGCTTTGACTGGCACCTTTTCTAATAGATTACTTACTTCATTTTCAGTTGTTAAAACACCTATGAGATGAGTTAAATCTCCCTCTTCTTTTAAGAAATTTGCATCAGCCTCATAAGAAGCATTAATTATTTCATAAGGTTCAATATTTTGAAGAGAATGCATCTCTTTTCTTTGTTCGTCTGTTATGCTCTGTGCAAGCTTTACAATTTCGTTATTTACACCTTGAAATTGCATAGGAACACGTTTACTTACACCTACTAAATTAAATGCTTGTTTGTCTTCGATTCTAAATTCCATAGAAATTCCTCCCTTAACAGTTATTATAAATGATAGTTTGGGAAATGATTTACTTATGCCTTTTTTTATGGAATCTGAGGGTAAAAAACTACTCCATTTTTTAAAAGCTCTAGTAAATCCATCCATTGATTGATAGCCATATTTTAAAGCAACATCTGTTACTTTTTCTCCATTTAATAAATCCTTATTTGCTTCTGATAATTTTCTGTTCTTTATATATTCATTAAGGGTTAAACCTGAAAGATAGAAAAATATCTTTCTAAAGTGATAGTCAGAAACTCCAGCATATTCAGAAATTATTTCAAGAGATAGGTTATCATCGGTTATATGATCTTCAATGTAGTCAATCACATGATTTAATTCGTGTAACATATTTCCCTCCTTTTATATTCACATAGTACCAAATATGATTTTATTATGCTCGACTTTTCTAATATAAAAAATATCGAATCTTAATATAATTTTCCACATTATATCACCTAATAAACATGCATACCTTTAAAATGTATTATGAATTTTTATCCTGTTATTCAGGGTATTTTTACATTATATAAAGTATTGATATAAGAATAAAATAGTAAGTAAACAAATATATTATTGACAAATAGTCTAATTAGACTATAATATTTAAGTGTTAGTAGTCTAATTAGACCATAACAAAGTTTGTTTATTTTAGATTTAGAAAATTTACTTGATGCTTAATAACATCAAAAGGAAGGATGAAGAAAATGATTAAATCATTTTTAATGTTAGGACAGTCAAATATGGCTGGGCGAGGGTTTATTAATGAAGTACCAACAATTTATAATGAGAGAATACAAATGTTACGTAATGGTAGATGGCAGATGATGACTGAGCCTATTAATTATGACCGCCCTGTTTCAGGAATAAGTCTAGCAGGTTCATTTGCTGATGCATGGTGTAGTGAAAATAAAGAAGATATAATTGGATTAATTCCTTGTGCTGAAGGTGGAAGTTCACTGGATGAGTGGGCTATAGATAAAGCACTTTTTAGACATGCAATAAATGAAGCTAAATTTGCTATGGAAAGTAGTGAATTAATAGGGATTTTATGGCACCAAGGAGAAAGTGATAGCATTAATGGTAATTATAAAGTATATTACCAAAAATTACTTTTAATTATTGATACTCTTAGAAAGGAGTTGAATGCACCAAATATTCCGATTATTATTGGAGGATTAGGAGATTTTCTAGGTAAAGAAGGGTTTGGGAAAAATTGTACTGAATATAATTTTATTAATCAAGAGTTAAAAAAATTTGCTTTTGAACAAAATAATTGTTACTTTGTCACAGCATCAGGTTTAACTTCTAATCCTGATGGCATTCATATTGATGCAATTTCTCAAAGAAAATTTGGTTTACGATATTTTGAAGCCTTTTCTAATAGGAAACATATATTAAATCCATTAATTAATGAAGATGATATGTTAAATATTAATTATTCTAGAGAAAATACCAGAGGAGAAAAAATATATATAAAAAGTATGGATTTTGCATTAGGTAGAATATCATATGATGAATTTCAAACTCAAATCATGCAAATCAACAATAATTAAATCTTATGATTATGAAATAACTAATAATATAATTTTGATGAGAAATATAAAGGAGGTGTTTTTTTGATACCATTACTAATTCTAGGCTTATTAAAAGAAAATCCAGGATCGTACGGTTACGAACTATTAGCATTAATGGAAAAAAGACACTATAAATATATAGTAAGTTTTACTAAGGGATCATTTTATTATAATCTCCAACAATTAGAAGAAAAAGAGTATATTAAAAAGATTGATCAAGTAGACAATAATAGAGAGACTCATAATTATATAATTACTGAATTAGGAAATAAAGAATTTGAAAACCTGATGTATAAGTATGGATCTAAAACAGATTATATAAATTTATCTTTTTATGCTGCAATGTTATTTGCTAATGAATATAAAAGAGAAGAGATAACAAAATTAATAGAAATACAAATAGAGCAAACAAGAAAGAAGATTTTATTATTAGAAGAATCTATTAATAATAATGAAACTATCTCACTTTATTTTAAAAAGATGTTAGAAAATTCACTTTCTCATCATTTAGTAAATGTTAAATGGTTTGAGGGTTTGCTAAATAATATAAAAAATGAAAGTTAACTTTAAGATAGTTATGAAGTTAATTAAAAGTAATATAGAAAGTTCATGAAAATACTATTTACCGTTTTTTTTCATGAACTTTTTTGTTTTGTATCAATTGTTATTAATAGTATTTAAGAATAGAGAAGTATTGCATGATCTAATTATAAATTAGGTTTCTTTATTTTTAGTATAAGATCAAACATATATAAATTAAATATAACGTATTGACACTTTAACTACTTAGTGATACTATATAGTAGTAGTAAGTAATACAGAATATTAGTATTACTAGATAGTAAAGAGGTGAACCATTTGGAAAATATAACAGAAATGTTAAAGGGGGTACTAGAAGGCTGCGTCCTTGAAATAATAAATCATGAGGAAACCTACGGTTACGAGATTACCAGAAGGTTAAATACATTAGGATTTTCAGATATTGTTGATGGGACAGTTTATACCATTTTAGTGAGGCTAGAGAAGAATAAACTCGTAGATATAGAAAAAAAACCATCAGATATGGGTCCTCCGCGAAAATTTTTTAAGCTGAATGATGCAGGACGTGAGGAACTGAGGATGTTCTGGGAAAGATGGGAATTCGTATCATCAAAAATAAATGAATTAAAGGAGAAGAAATAATGAACTTTTGGGAAAAAATCACAGGAAGTGACATGACTAAAGAATTTAAAGTTTTTGAATTAAGAGCTGAAAAGCTACCAGCTGACTATCAAGCTGCATGGGAAAAGATTAAGGCTAATCTTTGGGAGCACTCAGATTTCACAGGTCGCAATCTCATGCCAATTCTTGAGGGTGTGATTGGCCTACTAGAAGAAACAGCCTCTGATGGTCAGAGTATCCAAGAGGCTTTAGGTGATAACATTAAAGGTTTCTGTTTAGCATTAGTAGGTGAAGAAGGGACCAATTATTATAGAGATAAATGGCGAAAACAACTTAATAATAATATTGCTAAAAAATTAGGCAAATAGGAGGATAAAATGGGAATACAAGATATCATCAAAGGTAAAAAGGAGTGGCGAGCACACGTGGAGCGTGTTAAATCCCTACCAAAAGATTATCAAATTGTTTATAAGGAAATCCAAAAATATCTCTTTAAAGTCGGACCTGTTGAACTAAATGAAGGAACAGATTTGCTTACTGGAATCGTAGATCTTTTTGAAGAGGGTGCCCTTATTGGGAAAGGAGTACTAGAAGTTACGGGTAATGATGTAGCAGCTTTCTGTGACGATTTAATAAAAGATTCAAAAACTTACGCTGAAATATATCAAGAATCTGTTAACCAAGAAGTTAGTAATGCAATGAGAAAGGCTACGGATAGAATAAAGTAAAAGTGAAATATCATGATTGAAAAATTAATGAAGGAAGAAGTTTGCACTGCCTGCAAAGATTGAAGATTAAAAAAATAGCTTAATGTTTGCAGGTATTAAAATGATAGATATCAAGAATAAAATTGAAAAAGGGGGGATAGAGTGAATAAATACGAGTGGATATTATGCCCGGTTTGTAGCAATAAAACAAGAGTCAAGATAGGTGATGATACAGTACTTAAAAATTTCCCGCTATTTTGTCCAAAGTGTAAGCAGGAAACCCTAATAAATGTAATGCAACTAAATATATCAGTTATTAAAGAGCCAGACGCCAAGACGCAGAGCCGATAACATGTGAATAAAATCACAGTTATCGGCTCTTTTTTATTATAATTAATCAAGCTGTATTTAAAGAATTAAACTTAAGTTTGAATAAAATTACTACAGTATGTAGAGGAGGAAAAGAAAATGAAAAAAAATATCATACAAATTAAAGACGTAAAGAAGTCTTACAAAGATGTAGAAGTACTTAAGGGAGTAGATTTGGAAGTGGAGCAGGGAGAGACTTTTGCATTGCTAGGTTCTAATGGAGCTGGTAAAACAACCATGATTAAAATTATGGCTACTTTGCTTAAAGCAGATACTGGAAGTGTTGTAATTAACGGTTTCGATATTGAAAAAAATTCAGGAGGTATTAGAAGCTCTATCAGTCTCACTGGTCAATTTGCCGCTATTGATGAAATTTTGACTGGACGTGAAAATCTTCAAATGATAGCAAAGCTTAGACATCTTAAAAATCAAAATTCAATAGCAGATGAGTTGATTAATCGTTTTGGTATGTCAGAAGCTGCAGATCGAAGAGTATCTACTTATTCTGGAGGTATGAAAAGAAGAATTGATATTGCAATGAGTTTAGTTGGAAATCCAAAGATTATTTTTCTAGATGAGCCAACTACAGGTCTAGACCCTGAAGCACGTCTAGAAGTTTGGAAGATTGTAAAGGAGCTAACGAATTCAGGAACTACAGTATTCTTAACGACTCAATACTTAGAAGAAGCAGAACAACTTGCAGATAAAATCGCTATTCTTCATGGCGGAAAAATTATTGCTCTAGATACACTAGAAGGATTAAAAAAATTATTCCCGCTTGCGAAAGTTGAATATGTTGAGAAAGAACCTACATTAGAAGAAATATTCCTATCAATAATAGGTGGAAGGGGGCAAAAATAGATGAAATTAACAAATAAACATTTCTTAAAAGATATGAGTGTCATGTTTGGACGTTCTATGCGTCATATTTTTAGAAGTATGGATACAATTATTACAGTTTGTATTACACCAATTGCTATGATGTTATTATTTGTTTATGTATTCGGTGGTGCGATTAAAACAAATACAGAAAATTATATTAATTATTTATTACCTGGTATAATGTTAATGGCTATTGGGAGTGGTATTGCATATGTATCATATAGGTTGTTTATGGATAAAGAACGTGGTATTTTTGAGCGTTTTAATTCTATGCCAATTGCTCGCTCTACAGTATTATGGGGACATGTATTAACTTCAGTAATTTCCAATGGAATTTCTGTAGTAGTTATTATACTTGTTGCATTATTAATGGGCTTCCGTTCTTCAGCAGGAATTTTAGAATGGATAGCTGTATTTGGAATTCTTGGGATATTTACATTTGCTTTGACTTGGATTGCTATAATTGCTGGACTTTCTGCTAAAACACCAGATGGTGCAGGGGCATTCTCTTACCCTATCATATTTTTACCATTTATAAGTTCTGCTTTTGTACCAACAGATACAATGCCTTCAATAGTACGTGCTTTTGCAGAAAATCAACCTGTAACACCTATCGTAGAAGCTATTCGTAATTTATTAGCAAATCAATCTGTAGGAAATGATATCTGGATTGCCCTTGCTTGGTGTATAGGAATAATAGTTGTTTCTTATATATTTGCAATGAAAGTATATAAAAATAAATTCAATAAGGCATAGTCTTAGAATCTATAGTATGGACTTATTAAATATTAGTTATAATCATCAATGATTAATTGACTCTGATCATTAAAGAAGGTTTTATATCCTAATTGAACAAATATTATCACAGTTAATGATACACTGCCGAGTATTCCAAGCATAATAGCAATTTGATATTCTATTGCTGTAATAGGGGAGATTCCTGACAGTATTTGACCTGTCATCATGCCAGGTAAAAAAACAATTCCCATACCAACCATGGAATTAATGGTAGGTAGTATTGCAGAATCAAAAGCATTATCTACAATTTGCTTTGAAGCTATTTTAGGTGTTGCTCCAAGCATTAAAGCCCCTTCAACTAAAGTCTTTTGATTCTGCATTCCATCAACTAAATGGTTGACACACAAAGAGACACCAGTCATAGAATTTCCTATTAACATACCTGCAATCGGAATAAAGTATTGTGGGTTATACCATGGTGATATGCGTACAACAATAAGTAAAAAGTAGAATAGACAGGAAGAGGTTCCTATAATCATTGATAAAGTAATTATTTGCTTAAGCTTTGATGAAATTCTTTCCTTAGTTCTCTTTATGATGTTATAAACAGAAAAGAATTCCATCATAATTAAAATAAAAATAGTAAACAGAGGAGATGAGGTGTTAAAAAGTTGAACTAGTATATACCCTGCAATAATAAGTTGTAGTGTCATTCTTAGAGAAGAAATAAGAATTACCTTCTCCTTTGAAATTCCTTTAAATTTAACAATAAGCAGAAGAATTAAAACAAATACATAGGCCGATATCATTTGCCATAGTGATAGATTGATTACACCATTCATTTACTAAACCTCCTTAATATCTATTACTTTACCTTGATGAATCTCTATAATATTTTCTGCGTAAGTCTGTGCGACTTTCTTTGAATGAGTAACCATAATCAAGGTCTTATTTGTTTCCTGAATGTATGAAACTAAAGTTTTAATTATAATATTTTCTGTTTTCTCATCCATTGCTGACGAAGGTTCATCTAATAAGAATACGTCAGGATCAATTAAAATTAATCTTCCTAAAGCAAGTCTTTGCCTTTCGCCACCAGATAACTTATCACCATTATCATCTAGATTTTTATTTAAATGAATTATATTTAGGATAGTGCGAAGTTTTTTATCATCAACTAGTGGCTTTTCTGCAAATTTAAGTCCTATTAGTAGGTTATCTTTAATACTTCCAGGAAAAATAACAGGAAGCTGTGGCAACATTCCTATATTTCTCCTTAGTTCTATAGAATTAATAGAATTTAAAGACTGACCATTGTAAAATATTTCACCACTATCACAGCTTATAAGCTTATTTAGAAGTCGTAAGAGTGTAGATTTTCCACTTCCACTTTCTCCTACGATACACGTAACTTTATATCTTTTTATATTAAGGTCATTAATTTCTAAAATATGTTTGTATATTACTTTTTTGAGTGAAAACATAGAAATCTTTCTCCATTCATCAATCTTTTATTTCTTTGAATAATTCATAAGCTTTCTTTCTAGCCTCATCTAAAACTTCAACACCTTGATCAGTTATTTTATAGTATTTTCTAATTTTCCCATCTACTAATTTTTCATCTTTTTCTAAGAGTCCAGTTGATTCCATACTGTGAAGAAGGGGATATAAAGTTCCTGGACTCATATCATATCCATGCTCACTAAGTTCTTCTATCATCCAAGAACCGTAGAAAGGATCTTTCTTTGCATGATGAAGTATATGGATTTGAATAAATCCTAGAAAAAATTTTCTTAAAATTTTATCTTGCATTTTTGTTCACCTCTAATGTATAATGTGTATATCGAAAACCGATATCGAAGTATGATATAATTATAACATCAAATATTTTTTATTACAAGTGATTATGTTATATTTATCTATTACTAATTTTAATGGACTTATAAAAGTATTTTGACTTAAAAGGAGAATGATTATTTATGTTATAATGCTTTTATTTTATAGTGTTACTTTGTATGAGATAGGAGTATGGTTTTTAGCCATACATTTATTATTCATGGTATTTATTATTCATGGTAATCACATATGTAGTAATAGATGGATTCGCTTATATTAAGTTTATAATATGATAATTTTCTATGAAAGGAGAGGTTCGTTATGAAAAAAGAAAGAGAAAATAAAAATGCTGTTTTATGGAGAATATTTCTAAAAGATGTATTCATTTGCTCTTTAGGAGCATACGGAGGACCAGAGGCGCATTATGGTGTTTTTACAGATCAGATGGTTGTAAAGAAAAAATATTTAAATGAAGAAGAGTTAGTTGAACTTATTGCTTTAACTGGAATTTTGCCAGGGCCAAGTAGTACGCAAACCATTGTAGCTATTGGGTACAAAATTGGAGGACCATTGTTGGCACTCCTAACTATGCTGGTATGGGCTTTACCTGTACTTATTTTGATGACTTTACTTTCATTTTTAAGTCAATTTCTAGGAAATATGAATTTATCTCAAGAAGGATTACGATATATTGGACCAATGGCAGTAGGATTCATAATTATAGCTGCGTACCGAATAGGCAGTAAAGTGATAACAGACAAGATTACTTTAATTTTATTAATAATGGGAGGAGTAACTACTTATTTCATTCGAGAACCTTGGATATATCCATTAGTTCTAATTTTAGGTGGAGTTGTTAGCGTTATTACCTCAAAAGAGAAAAATCTATGGAATCGTGTAAAAATAAGTCCTCCTTGGATATATTTGATTTTATTTGGAGCTTTTGCAATAGGAAGCTTTATTTTAACTCTTATATGGGATAATAAAATAATTCATTTATTTGAAAATTTCTATAGATATGGTTATTTGGTCATTGGAGGCGGACAAGTAGTGGTACCACTAATGTATAGTGAATTGGTTGAAGTAAATCAGTACATGACCAATCAAGAATTTTTAACTGGATTCGGACTTGTGCAGGGGTTGCCTGGACCAATGTTTAGTTTCAGTTCATATGCAGGTGGAATGGCAGCTAGAGGAGGAAGTGCACTAATACAAGTTCTAGGTGCTATTGCAGGTGGCATTGGAATATTTTTGCCAGGGCTTCTTTTGATTTATTTTATATATCCTATATGGGAAAGCTTAAAGAAGATTAGAGGAATTAAAATATCCTTAAAGGGGATTACTGCTGTTGCTGGTGGATTAATTACTGTTTCTGCAATAATTCTAATGCAGAAGAGTGGATTTAGAATTGATAATATTATTGTTATGCTAATTACTATAGTACTTTTATTCACCAAAAAGATACCAGCACCGTTGATTGTATTAGCTACGTTAGTAGCAGGATTTATCGTGTAGATATAAAGAAAATTAATAATATAATGTTTTTATATATTGATAAATTCACTTAAATAATGTATTATATCTTATGGGAATGAAGTTCTCCCTTGGTTAAGACCTAAACCGCGTGTAAAGCTGATGACTTCTGTGATTTAAAATCGCAGAATCATTGGCTTTTTTTATTACTTAAAAAAGATAGGAGAGATGTATATGCTATTATCACTTGCATTATTATTCCTAAGTGGAATGGTGCTAGGAAAAATTTTTGAGACATTAAGACTTCCAAAGTTACTTGGAATGCTAACAACTGGTATTTTACTTGGACCATATGTATTGAATTTACTTGACCCTACAATTTTGAATATTTCTACAGAATTAAGGCAAATAGCTTTAGTTATTATCCTGACTAGAGCAGGACTTAATCTTAATATTAAAGATCTAAAAAAGGTTGGGAGACCAGCTATTTTAATGTGTTTTGTACCTGCTTGTTTTGAAATAATAGGGATGTTAATTCTGGCACCTATGCTTCTGGGAATAACTATATTGGATGCTGCCATAATGGGGACAGTTATAGCGGCAGTTTCTCCTGCAGTAATTGTTCCAAAAATGCTTAAATTAATGGAAAGTGAATATGGAACAAGCAAGAGTATTCCACAAATGATAATGGCTGGAGCTTCTGTAGATGACGTATTTGTTATAGTTATTTTTACAACTTTTACTGGGCTAGCACAAGGTGGTACTATTACAGCAATGCATTTTCTAACTATTCCTACATCAATAATCTTAGGTTTATTAGGTGGAGTGGTAACAGGATTATTTTTATCTATGCTATTTTCTAAAGTGCATATTAGGGATACTGGAAAGGTAATAACTATTCTTTCTATTTCGTTTTTACTTATTACTTTAGAGCATATGATGACGGGGGCAATTGGATTTTCAGGTTTGCTTTCAGTAATGGCACTGGGAGCAACTCTTCACCAAAAGAAATATGAAATTTCACAACGTCTTTCAAATAAATTCTCCAAGTTATGGGTTGGAGCAGAAGTACTTCTTTTTGTTCTTGTAGGGGCAATAGTTAACATTAGTTATGCATTAAATGCGGGAATACTATCAATTTTGCTTATTTTTGGAGTCTTACTATTCCGTATGATAGGAGTTTTTATTTGCCTTATTAATACTAATCTCAATAAAAAAGAGAGAGTTTTTACAGCCTTTGCATATATGCCTAAAGCTACAGTGCAAGCGGCTATCGGTGGATTACCATTAGCTATGAATTTACCTTGTGGTAATATTGTATTGACTGTAGCGGTTCTATCTATTATAATTACTGCTCCACTTGGTGCTATTCTTATAGATACAACATATAAAAAATTTCTATCTAAGAATGTGAATTAGATATTTAATATAGTCTATAATTAAAGAATTGAGGGTATAATGTAAAGTACAATTTATTTAGATGGAGGAAATATAATTTATGAAATCTGTAATTATATATTGTTCTGCGTACAAAAATCATACTGAGAAAATTGCGAAAGTATTTGCAACGGAAATAAATGCTGAATTAATAAATTTAAAAGAATCTAAAGATATTATAATTGATAATTATGATTTAATTGGGTTTGGCTCTGGAGTCTATAAAGAAAGAATGGCTTCACAATTATTTAGTTGTGTTGAAAGTTTGAGCTTAAAAGGAAAAAGTACTTTTGTATTCTCAACAAGTGGAGTTGGTAAAAAGTTTTATAATAAAAAGTTAATTAGGCTTTTAGAATTAAAGGGAGCAAAGTGTAAGGGTAGCTTTGCTTGTAAGGGAAGTTTTATTAGCAAAGATTTTAGTGATAATAAAATTTTTGAATTCATGAGTAAGTTTGCACAAGGACATCCAAATTATAAAGATTTAAGTGAAGCTGAAAGGTTTATTAAAAAAATAGTATCTATATAATAATAGTGCAATAGAATAATATTTATTCTGTTGCACTATTATTTTTTACATAAGTAAAATCATGTTATGAAGAAAAATAAAATATTGACTGCAAACCTTATGATTAAATAAATATATAAATATTTACTAATATCTTTTTTAAATTAATGTTATTATATAAAATAAAAATTATAAATTGGGAGCGTAAGGATAATTTAATACGTCTAATAAATGTAAGCACCATAAGAAAGGAGGTAACTTATGGATTCCCTTTCGGTACCAAAGGAGAATAAATCGGTTATAGGACATGATATAGAAAAAGAAATTCAAAGATTAATGGATGATTATGGTGATGATGTATTGAGAACATCATATATGTATCTTAAAGATTTACAGAATGCTGAGGATGCTTTCCAAGAAGTGTTTATTAGGGTTTTCAATAAATTTGAAAGTTTTAAGGGTGAAAGTAGTGAAAAAACATGGATTATTAGAATAACAATTAATGTATGTAAAGATATGTTACGTAGTTCATGGCTAAAGAAGGTGCTACTTACTGATAAATTAAAAGAGAAAAATACAATTATTGGAATTGATAATAAAATTATTAAAGAGGAAGAGAATAAAATCTTATTTGAAGAAGTAATGTCTCTATCATATCGATTTAAAGAAGTTATCATACTTTACTACTACCATAACTATAATACGATTGAAATAAGTAGGATTTTGAACGTGGCTGAAGGAACTGTAAGAAGCAGATTACACAGAGCAAGAGAAATACTTAAAATGAAGTTAGGAGGGAGGAGTGATTGGGATGAATAAAATGAGGGACTTTAAAAATATAGCAGATGATATCATGAAAGATATAAAAGTTGATGAAGATCTTAAGAAAAAGACATTAGAAAAAAGTTTAAAGAAAAATAATATGCCAATCAGTAAAGTACTGATACCAGCTGCTTGTTTTCTCTTAATTATTGGAATAGTAAATATAGCTCATATTTTACCACTAAAAAATCCCAAGATCCAAACTGAATATTCTGATACTAATATTATCAGTAGCGTTGGTGAAACTGAATCAGCCTCAGAAGATTCCAACATAAATATATTAAATGCTGAGGAAAAATCCTGGGCTATAGATACTTTTGATGACGCAAAAAGAAATTTTGGAAATGCTTTTCTTGTGCCTACTTATATTCCAGAAGATTATGATATTGAAGAAATTACTGCATCAGGCCTTGAAGAAGGAAATGCATCCAAAATTATTATTAATTATTTTTTAGAAAGTAAGTCTTTTTTGATTATACAAGAAAAGATTCAAATTGAAAATGAACTTGTTAATTATGGGAAGGTTGATATCAACGGAACAATAGGATTATTAAAGGAAAATATATTAATAAGTAATAAATATGAAAATACCATAAATACAGAGTTATATTGGTCTAAAGATGGGATTAATTACTCCATTACAGGATTAATAACACAAGAGGATGCTATTAAGATTGCAAGATCAATGAAATGATAAAAAATATTGGAGGTAGAATTTATGAAGAAATTAAAATTTATTAAAACTTTATTTGTTGGAATAGCTATATCAATGGTTTCATCGACTGTAGTTTTAGCTTATACAGATGAAGGCCAGCAAATCGAGGGGCAAGGTCAACAAATTGGTGGGCAAGGACAGCAACCAACTGTTGCAAATAACTTGCTTGAGAAACAAAAACAAATTGATAAGTTTGTATTTGAAGAACATGCTAATGAAATCTCTGATAAGGGGTTTAAAGTTATAAATACTGGCGTTGTTGGAAATTTTATTGAAATTGGAATAATGCCTTATAGTGAAGAAAATGCAGAATATTTATATAATGCTTTTGGTAATGATGTAGTTAAAATTATTGAAGGTAAACAGGTTGTTACAGTAGGTACAGCTACAGATTCACCAGATAATTCTGTTTCAAGCACGGTAGTTTTAGAGGAAGAAATTGATGAAGGTATACTAAACAAACAGATAGAGATTAATCAATATGTATTTAATCAATATAAAGATAAAATTTCTGAAAAGGGATTTGAGGTTACCCATACAGCACCTTTTAAAGATTATGTTGAGGTAGGAATTATTCCTTATAATGAAGAAAATACTGAATATCTATATAGTATTTTAGGTAGAGACATGGTTAAAGTTGTAGAAGGGCAACAGGTAACAATAATGGATGGTCAAGAAGTTTCTTATGAAGCTGAAATTTATGCTACAACATCAATTAATGAAGATAAGGAGAAATCTAGTGGGCTAATATTACCTGTAGTAATACTTTCCATTTGTGTACTTTGTGGAGGCACTATTTTTATGAAAAGAAAAAAAGCTAACTTTAGAAGTTAATATATTTAACTAAAATAAGACAGTAGATAGATTTGTGTAATATCAAATCTATCTATTGCTTAATTATTTCAAAAGCCATTTTTCAGCATCTTCTTTATTTCCATACATTCTAAAATGATTGCCTTTATTTACTTCTAAGGCCATTTCTCTAAATCTACCTTTTTGAATTATATCATTAGGTATAACAGCAACAGACTTTAAATTATAGTTTATAAATTTTTGAAGCATATTACCAGCCACCTTAGTTTTTAGGTTAAAGAAATCTTCTGATAAGGCTTCATAATGAATCATAAGTGCATATACTTCATGCTCCCAACATAAGCTCAATAAATCAAGAGCATCATTTTCCGTACTTAAAGGTGTAGTAGCAGAAATCAATTCTATATATTTTTTATCATTTATTTCTCTAATTTTATAGTTCATTTTTTCTTCCTCCTTTATGATATTATTTTTAAATAGTTTTTGACGAGTTTCACTAATCCAATTTAATTCATTATTATAAGTTGAAATAATATTTTCTGATATCATTTCCCATAGTAAATTTTCTCTAGTACTTCTATTAGGTGAATAAAGAGCACGTTTGTTTTTCTCAACCTGCATAATTAGCTGCACTTTCAATTCATTTTCATATTTTAAGAAAAGATCATTTAATTCTTGATCACTTAATATGTCTGCCCATGCAAGTTGAACTAAAAATGTCTTTTTAATCTCAGGAGCTTCTGGTGATGATGAAATCCATTCTTTTAATTCTTTAAGACCCTCTTTGGTTATAGTATATATTTTTTTTGAAGGAGAATTATCTTGATGTATTATTTCACTAGTAACAAGATGTTCATCTTCCATCTTAATAAGAGATTTATAAATTTGATTATTATTACCAGACCAGTATAAGAAAGAAGATTCTTCAAAAATCTTTTTTAATTCATATCCTGTTGATGGCTTCCAACTCAATATACCTAGTATTGCAAATTTAATTGACATAATAACACCTCTTTTATAAATAACATAGGTTAATAGTAACATATGTTATTTGTGTAGTCAAATAAATATTGATATATATAAATATATGGTATGGTAATAATCTATTAAAATTTATTAAAAACTGTTTTAGTAAGAAATAATGAACTTTATTATATATTTTTTGTGCTAGTCAATGCAAAGATTAGATTTAATTTGTTATGGTAATGAAAGTATAGAGAAGTGTAATAAATATATGATATAATATGTATTAATAAATTAGTAAGTAATACATATTAATCTAAAAATTTGAAAAATAATAATATATAATTATAAGCATACTATAAAAGAGAAAAACTTTATGAGAGAATTAATATTTGTTTGTATCAAAGCATTAGCTTTAGATAAATAAAAATTATAAAGAGGAGGATAAGTTTATGAAAAAATATATATGTATTCCATGTGGCTACATTTATGATCCAGCAGAAGGAGATCCTGATGGCGGCATAGCACCAGGAACTGCATTTGAAGATATTCCAGATGATTGGGTTTGTCCTATTTGTGGTGTAGGTAAGGATGACTTTGAAGTAGTGGAAGAATAAAAGAGCTATATAAAGATTGAAATTATAAAATGATCCATATTATAAAGATTAATATGGATCATTTTAATTTAATAAATATTCTATAGAGTGATCTTACCGCTTTGTCTAACTTCTAAAATTACGTTAGCTTCTTTAAAGTGAATTTCATAAACATCTAGCATATCTCCAGCTTGATTAATTATCATTTCATAGCTTGGCAATTTTTTTATAAATTCTTCTTTTAAGTCATATATGGATAAAGAACTCTTATTGATTGTAGCAGTAGAGACTCTAATGTGCTCACTATTTTCATCAGGAATTTTTGGTACTGTTGTAAATGCTACTTTATTATTTTGTGAAAATTCTATTGTTTTAGGAAGTCCTCTAAAGGATGCAAAATATACCATACCTTTATTTTCAGGATTATAATAAAAATTTACTATTCTAACATTTGGTGTATTATTTATTGCAGTTGCTAAAGCAATATTATTTGTATCTTCCATTATTCTATTAAATTCTTTTGAAAAATCCATTTACATTCTCCTCTTTTTAAATTTGATTCAAAGTAATCTTAAGATTTACTTCTTAATACAGTTTTATTCTATCATGTAACCTTGACAACAGTATGTCATGGTTATATTATAAAATAAATTTAACTAAAGGATTGATGAATTTGAAAATTGATAGATTAATCTCCATTATTATGATATTACTTGAACGTAAAAAAATTAGTGCAGCTAAGTTAGCTGAAATGTTTGAAGTAAGCCCTAGAACTATCTATAGGGATATAGAAACAATAAACTTATCAGGCATTCCTATTATTACTTATCCAGGCGTTAATGGTGGTATTGGAATTATGGAAGAATACAAAATTGACAAGAAACTTTTTACAACTTCAGATATTGTAACAATTTTAATGGGACTTGGAAGTATTTCATCAACAATGACTAATGATGAAATTATTAACACACTTGCTAAATTAAAAGGATTAGTTCCGGATGAGCATATTAAGGATATTGAGTTAAAATCAAATCAAATAGCAATTGATCTTACTCCGTGGATTGGAAATAAGTATTTGCAGCCAAATCTTGAAAGAATTAAAAAAGCCCTTAATGAAAAGAAAGTTTTATTATTTAAATATTATGATAGATATGGGAAAAAGAGTAGTAGAAAAATTGAATCTTATAGATTAATACTTAAAGAATCAAATTGGTATATACAAGGATACTGCTTATCTAGAGAAGACTTTAGAACTTTTAAATTATCACGTATATCAGATCTTGAAGTTCTTCAAGATACATTTGGACCTAGGGAGTTTGAGGAAAAGTCATTAGGGCCGTGGAATTATATAGAGAAAAAAATAATTACAATTAAACTTGTGATTAATGAATCTCTTAGGGAAAGAATGGTGGAGCACTGTGGAGAAGAGAATATTCAGCCGTATAAAGATAATAAACTATTAGTTAAATTTCCGTTTATAGAAGATGAGTTCGGTTATAATCTTTTACTTAGTTTTGGGGATGAATGTGAATGCCTAGAACCACAATATGTCAGAGATGAGCTTATTCGTAGAATTAAAAATTTATTAAATGTTTATAAGTGTTAGTAAAAATATTTTGGAAAGAATGGCTTTTTATTAAATAAGAGCCATTCTTTTAGGTTTACCATATATGTATATCATATAAATACTTAATTAATAGTAAATTTGAGTACTGCCATCTATAATATCATTAAGAGAAGTTTTTAACCATTCTATAGCTTTTGCACTATCTCTTTGTTCGATATATTTAAATAAGGTAGTTGTATTTTTGCGTAAAGATTCTAAACCATGCAATCTACAAAAACGTTCCCATAAGGATAATATAGGAGTTTTAAATGAGGAAAAAATCATGGGCATCAAGGTGTTTCCAGAAAGAAAAGCTAATTCATGATGAAATTCAAAAGCTAATTCAGAAGCTTCTTCAGGTGAATTTGTTTCCTCTATTTGATTAACATAATTTTTTAAATTATTAATTTCCTCATCGGTAATTGTTGGAATACATAATTCTACAGCTAGGGAATCAAATGCAATACGAATTTCTATAATTGAGCGTATCTCTGATTTTCTTAATATACCTCCATTATAATTCATGATGGAAATTAAAGTATCCATAGTTCCATTTCTACGATAATCAGCTACAAATGTACCTATTCTTGGCTTAATATTTAAAAAACCTTTTCTTGCTAATTCAGAAATACCAGAATTAACTACAGCTCTACTAACTTGCATAGATTTAGCAAGTTCTCTTTCGGGAGGAAGCTTTTCACCAATAGGAAGTTTTCCTGATAAAATCATCTTCTCTAATTCGCGTATAAATAATTCTTTTAATGATGGCGAAGTTAATTTTGTAAATTCCATATAATATTTTCACCTCTTTATTCTGATATTGGTATAACCACGTACCAATAATTATTATATTCCAAAATTAAACATAAATCAATAATATATAAGGTATATATATCAAAGAGTGGCATAAAATAAGTATTGATAGATAGGAAAATATTGACTTGAATAATTAAATATGTTAATATTTTATCAAAATGTAATTTTAATAATCTGGTATGACCAGATAAAAAAATTGTTTTTAATACCAATAAAGAAATATGTTTTAATATAATAACTCATATAATTAAAGCTAATATTATAATGCATGATTAATATACTAGTATAAAGAAATCTCTAAAAATATATATGGGAATAGAATGCTTATTAATATCTGAAAATTCTTAATTTTATTAAAATGATGTTTGAAATTTTATAGATATGGGGGATAATTTATGAATGATTTTAGGATTCTTGAAATTAAACAAAGTGTTTTCAAAGACAATGACCACCAAGCAAGTTTACTTAGGGAAGAATTAAAAAAGGAGAAAACGTTTTTATTAAACTTAATGTCTTCTCCGGGTTCTGGGAAGACTACAACACTTACCAAAATAATAGATCTTTTAAAAGAAGAAATGAATATTGGAGTTATGGAAGCTGATATTGATTCTGATGTAGATGCACATACTATTTCTAAAACTGGTGTGAAAGTAATTCAATTACATACTGGGGGGATGTGTCATCTTGATGCAGATATGACAAAACAAGGATTACAAGCACTTGGAACAGAAGAGATTGATTTCGCAATATTAGAAAATGTAGGTAATTTAGTGTGTCCAGCAGAGTTTGATACAGGAGCATCAAAAAATGCAATGATTTTAAGTGTTCCGGAAGGAGATGATAAGCCATTAAAATATCCATTAATGTTCTCAATTGTAGACGTTTTATTAATTAATAAAATTGATGTTTTAGAGTATTTTGATTTTGATTTAGAGGCTTGCAAGGAACGTGTTAAGAAATTGAATCCAAAGGCCGAGATAATTACAATATCTGCAAGAACAGGAGAAGGTATCGAGAAATTTGCAGACTGGATTCGTAGAGAAGTAAGGGATTGGAATCAGTATTAATGCAAAAATTGATAGTGCAAAGTTTTATATGAAAAAATTAGTGAAGTTTATTTAACTTAATTTTCATAATTTAACACTAAATTTAGGGGGAAATATTATGGTAAAGGAAAAGGTGTTGGATCTTGCTAATCATATTAGTAAGAAAAAACGAGGATCGAAAAATGAGATAAAAGCTGAAGATCCAGAATATAGAATATTAGAACCGGTTGTTACGGAAGAAATGGCAGAAGTAGCTCTTTGTATGAAAATAAGAAAAAAAAGTACAGCAAAAGAACTTGCTCCATTATGTGGGAAATCAATAGAAGAAACAGAAAAACTATTATGGGATTTAGCAGTTGCAGGCGTATGCTTTGTAAATAAGATTGATGGTGTTGATAATTATTGGTTTGATACTTGGGTTCCTGGAATCATGGAGATGATGGTCAACAATATAGAAAACGTTAACAAATATCCTCAAATTGCAGAAGCTTTTGAAGCTTATGGAAGAGTAAGAGGACCAAAAACTACAGGGGCATTTCCTGTAGGAGTAGGATTAATGCGTGTTATCCCAATAGAACAAGCTATTGATGGTGAAACCAGAAAAGCGTCTTATGAAGAGGTCTCTAAATACCTTAATGAAAATGATATCTTTACAGTTTCAGACTGTTCTTGCCGTACAGCTAGAAAAGTTATGGGAGAGGGATGTGGTCATTTAGCTGAAGATATGTGCATTCAAATGGGACATGCCGCTGAATATTATATTCGTACAGGAAGAGGTCGCCAAATTACAAGAGAAGAAGCCTTTGAGATAATTAAAAGAGCAGAAGAAAATGGGTTAATGCATCAAATACCTAATTTAGATGGTTCAGGAAAAACTCATGCAATTTGTAATTGTTGTGGATGTTCATGTTTATCTTTAAGAACAGCTGAAATGTTTAAAAATGTAGATATGGTGCGTTCAAATTATGTTTCTCAGGTTGATAAAGAAAAATGTGTTGCCTGTGGAGAATGTGTTGTAAACTGTCCTGTTAATGCTCTTAAGCTAGGGCAAAAGCTATGTTCAGTAAAGCCTATAGAAGTAGAAAAAGTTGAAACTCCACGTGATACAGAATGGGGACCAGAAAAATGGAATCCTAATTATAGAGTTAATAGAAAAAATGTTGTAGATAGTGGCACTAGTCCCTGTAAAACAGAATGTCCAGCTCATATTGCCATTCAAGGGTATATAAAATTAGCTTCTCAAGGAAAATATAAAGAAGCACTTGAATTAATTAAACATGAAAATCCATTTCCAGCAGTATGTGGGCGTATTTGTCCAAGAAAGTGCGAATCTGCATGTACTAGAGGAGATATAGATGATCCTATTGCTATAGATGAAATTAAGAAGTTTATTGCAGATCAAGATTTGAATACAGAAAATAGATATGTGCCAAAGATAAAGCATGATTATAATAAGAAAATTGCAGTTGTAGGAGCAGGTCCAGCAGGCCTTTCATGTGCATTTTATTTAGCAACTGAAGGTTATAAGGTAACTGTATTCGAAAAGCAAAAGGTGCTTGGCGGTATGTTAACTCTTGGGATTCCATCTTTTAGACTAGAAAAGAATGTAGTAAATGCAGAAATAGATGTTTTAAGAGAGTTAGGAGTTGAATTTAAGAGTGGAGTTGAAGTTGGTAAGGATATAACTTTAAATGAGTTAAGGGCTGATGGATATGAAGCATTTTATCTTGCAATTGGAGCTCAAGCAGGAAGGAAAATAGGTATAGAGGGTGAAGAGTCAGAAGGGATAATTACAGGAGTAGATTTCTTACGTAGTGTAAATTTAGGAGAGGATGTTAATCTTAAAGGGAATGTAGTTGTCATAGGTGGTGGTAATGTTGCCATAGATGTTGCCCGAACAGCCACTAGAGTTGGAGGAGAAAGCGTTAATATATTTTGTCTTGAAAGTCTAGAAGAAATGCCAGCTCTTGATGAAGAAATAGAAGAAACTTTATCAGAAGGAATTACTATTAACAATTCATGGGGGCCAAAAAGAATTATTTCGAAAAATGGACATGTTACTGGAATAGAATTTAAGAAATGCATTTCTGTATTTGATGAAAATAATAGATTCAATCCTAAATATGATGAAGACAATACAATGATTATAAAAGCAGATACTATATTACTTTCAGTTGGTCAATCAATTTTTTGGGGAAATTTACTTAATAACAGTAATATAGAGTTAAATAGAAATAATACAATAAAGGGAGATTCATTTACTTATCAAACAGGAGAAAAGGATGTTTTTGCAGGTGGAGATGCATTTACAGGTCCAAGATTTGCAATTGATGCTATTGCAGCAGGTAAAGAAGGGGCAATTTCAATACATCGTTATGTTCATCCAGGACAAAGTTTAGTTATAGGACGAGATAGAAAAGAATATCATTCTATAGATAAAGAAAATATTGAACTAGAAGGATATGATCGTCTACCTAGGCAAAAAGCTAATCACGTGGATGCAGAAAAATCAAAGGAAACATTTAAGGATTTACGTGGTACATTTACTGAAGAACAAATAAAGAAGGAAACTGAACGTTGCCTTAGCTGCGGTGCAACGGTTGTAGACGAATTTTTATGTGTAGGATGTGGGGCTTGCACAACAAAATGTAAGTTTGATGCAATTTCACTTGTTAGAAAATATGACGGAGAAGGGGTAGCTTATGAGGACTTAAAGCCAGTAGTTATTAAGCAAATTCTTAAGCGTAAAGGTAGAATTGCAATTAAAAAGGCTAAAAATATATTTAAAATGAATTAGTGATATTAGGAGAGTTCATATGCATGAGATAGGGGTTCTATTTGAAATTATTAAAACTGTAGAGAATTTTGCAAAACAAAATGATGTAAAAAAAGTTGAAACTTTAGTTTTACAAATTGGAGAACTCTCTTCAATGATTCCAAGATATATGAAAAATCTTTACCCAGCAACAATTGAAGGAACAATATTGCAAGGATCGGAATTAGAGATAGAAATATTGCCCGCTAATGCTTTGTGTAAGGAATGTAATAAAGTATTTAATTTAGTTTCAAATAATGGAATATGCCCAAAGTGTGAAACTAAGGATTGGGAACTGTTAGGTGGTAAAGAATTTTATATAAAAGAGATTGTTTGTTATTAATATAAAAAAATTATAACTGGGGGAATAATAATGTTTAGTTTTAACTATGAAGCGGGAGCTTCTGATTTATCTGTATGGTTAGTTTGGATTGCTATATTCATAATTTTATTTTTACTTAATGAAGTAACAAGGCGTTCAAAAGTTTGTGGATTTATAGCTTTTGTAATATTACCAATGATACTATCTGTTTTATGGTTTACAGTATTGAAAGAGAAAACTTATACTGATTGGTTTCATTTAGCAAAGGTATATTCAGCAACAGCAGGATGTATTGGATTTTGGTGTATAAGGCATTTAAAAGGTAAAAATAAAAAAACAGGAAGGGAATGGAGGCTAGCAGATAATAAAATAGCACTTTGCTTTCCACCTTTGATTCTTGCAATCAATATTTGTGAGGCTGTAGCACGTGATATCCAAGTAGGACTTCAATATGCAGGCGGCGGAATTCTTGCAGACGATGCAATGTATGTGTTAGGCGGTTCATGGAATTATATGAATGCTATTGCAGGTATTTTAAATATAATAACTATTACTGGTTGGTTTGGAATATGTATTCGTAAAAGGACTAATAAAGATAGAAGCAATGACATGATATGGCCTGATATGTTATGGTTCTGGATTATAGCTTATGATTTATGGAATTTTGCATACACTTATAATTGTCTTCCAGGACATTCATGGTATTGCGGTTTTGCATTGTTACTTGCTCCAACAATATGTGCTTTTACTGTTGGGAAAGGTGCATGGCTTCAACATCGTGCACATACATTAGCATTATGGTGTATGTTTGCACAAACCTTCCCAGCATTTATTGATGAAGGCAAATTTGTAGTGTCATCAACCTATAATGAAACACCTTTATTTATTTTCAGTTTGTTAGCACTTCTCGCTAATATTGCAGTTGCTATATATATGATTTATAAAGTAATGAAGACAAAGCGTAATCCATATAAGGGGGAACTTTATACTGATTTAAATAAATATAATGAAGTAAGAGAATTATCTATGTAGCAATAAAAAAAGGTATGTTGCAGGATATATAATTTAAAATATAAAAATCAAAATTAATTACAAAACTAGAATAGGAGCTGATTTACAACAGCTCCTTATTAAATATAAGTAAACACAATAAATTATTTTAAATAAAAGGGAGGAATTTTAAAAATGCACATGGCTGATGCACTAGTTGCACCTACAGTTGCTGGAGTAATGTATTCGTGTTCTGCTTTAGCAACTGGATATTCAATAAAAAAAGTGAGAATGGAAAATGAAACTAAGAAAATTCCAGTAATGGGAGTTATGGGCGCATTTGTATTTGCAGCTCAAATGATTAATTTTACTATTCCGGGGACAGGCTCATCAGGACATATATGTGGAGGAATTTTATTATCTGCATTATTAGGGCCTTTTGCTGGATTCTTGACACTGGGTGGAGTGTTGTTAATACAATGTTTAATGTTTGCAGATGGGGGAATATTAGCTTTAGGAAGCAATATATGGAATATAGCTTTTTATGGATGTTTTATTGGTGCAATGCTTATATGGAAACCTATGATGAGGAAAGGTGCATCTAAGAAAAAAATTATTATAGCATCTATAACAGGATGTGTTTTAACATTACAAATGGGAGCATTTTCTGTAGTTATAGAGACTTTATTCTCTGGAATTACAGAATTACCATTTTCTACTTTTGTTGCAGTTATACAACCAATACATTTAGCAATTGGTTTAATAGAAGGACTTATTACAGCTGCAGTACTTTGTTTTATATATGAAGCAAGGCCAGAATTGCTTTGGGGGATAAATGAAGATGTTAAAAAGACTGTAGGATTAATACCGTTTAAGAAAGTGTTGATAATTATATCATTATTTACTTTGTTAGTAGCTGGAGGTATTTCACTTATGGCATCTGAATATCCTGATGGGCTAGAATGGTCTATTGAGAAAGTTACTGGATCTACAGATATGGAGGCAAATGGGGAAATATATGATAATATGCAAAAGTTACAAGAAGCTACTGCAATCTTGCCAGATTACTCACTTAAAAATTCTGATTCATCAATAGGAACTTCTATATCAGGAGTTATTGGAGGACTTGTAGTTTCGGTATTGTGTATTGGTGGATGCTATACCTTTAAATTTTTCAGAAGGCAAATTATAAAATGAGTAAGTTGAATAATACAATTTATGAAATTAATAATATAGATGCTTTATCAAATGAAGATAAGTGGATGAATAAAATTCATCCACTGATTAAGGTTATCTTAACTATTATATATATTTTATTAGTTGTATCATTCCATAAATATAATATAACAGGAGTTATAGGTA
Organism: Clostridium sartagoforme; assembly: GCF_039521405.1. Taxonomy (NCBI): domain Bacteria; kingdom Bacillati; phylum Bacillota; class Clostridia; order Eubacteriales; family Clostridiaceae; genus Clostridium; species Clostridium sartagoforme. The sequence continues at coordinate 84,024 of NZ_BAAACH010000010.1, read as the reverse complement.
TGTTTATATATCCAATAGTTATTTTTATAATTGCTGGTATTTCTTTTAAAGATAGTATAAAAAAAATGAGGTTAGTACTTCCGTTAGTGTGTTTTATGGGTTTGTTTAATCCACTTTTTGATAAAGAAATATTATTTAGTATAAATGGAATTTCTATTTCAGGAGGAATTATTTCCATGAGTACTTTAATGATGAAGGGAATTTTAGCGGTTTTAGCATCTTATATTCTTATAGTTACAACAAATATTGAAAAAATATGCTATGCAATGGAGTGTATATATATACCTAAAATTTTTATAACTCAAGTTCTACTTATCTATAGGTATTTAACAGTATTGCTTAAGGAAGCGAATCAAATTAGTGAAGCATATAGTTTGAGAGCTCCAAATCAAAAAGGAATACATTATAAAGTATGGGGTTCTCTTATGGGTCAACTATTGCTTAGGAGTATGGATAAAGCAGAAAATATATACGAAAGCATGTGCTTAAGAGGGTACACAGGTGAGTTTTCATACGCGCATAATATTAAGTGTAATTCAAAAGATTATGTCTACTTTATTACTTGGCTAACTATATTTATTACCATAAGATTTGTTAATATATCTGAAATAATGGGAAATATACTTTTTTAGGAGGAAAATATGAGTCATATTCATGTAGATGTAGAAAATTTATCTTTTTCTTATGAAAAATCATATCCAATACTAAAGAATATTACATTTACTGCAAAGGAGAATGAATCCATTGGTATTATTGGAGCTAATGGAGTAGGAAAGTCTACAATTTTAAAGTTATTAGTTGGATTAAATTTAAATTATGAAGGTAGCATAAAAATAGAAGATATACCTATACAAAAAAGCACTTTAAGTAGAATTCGTGAAAGAATAGGATATGTATTTCAAGATTCAGACAATCAACTTTTTATGCCTAATGTTTATGAAGAGATAGCATTTGCACCACGGAATTATGGTTTTTCGGAAAAGGAAGTTGAAATGCGAGTGAATTATGCATTAAAAAAAGTTCATATAGAAAATTTGAGAGATAAACAGATATATAAAATGTCTGGTGGTGAAAAAAAACTTGTATCAATAGCTACAATATTTGCTATGAACCCGGATATTATTTTAATGGACGAGCCTACAATTGCATTAGATCCTAGGAATAGAAGGAACTTAATTAATATACTTAATGAATTCGAACATCTTAAAATTATTGCATCTCATGATTTAGATATGATTTTAGATACGTGCACTCGAACAATTCTTATATGTGAAGGAAGAATAGTTAGGGATGGAGATACGAAATCAATTCTTAAAGATAAAGAGTTACTAGAGGCTAATAATTTAGAGCTTCCACTATGCCTACAAAATAATATTTAAATATAAAATATAAAAAACGTATAGTTATTTTTATAATTAAAAAAGCATCTCTTTAAGGAGATGCTTTTTTAATTATAGCTTATGAACATTTACAGCCATGGGACCCTTTTCATTTTCTTGAATATCGAAAGTAACGTTTTCACCTTCGTGTAAATCCTTACCAGGGCCATTTTCTTTAATTTGTGAATGATGTACAAATACATCATTCCCTTGTTCACAAGATATAAATCCATATCCACGTTCATTATCGAACCACTTGACTACACCGGTTATATTAGCCATGAAATTTCCTCCTACTTGAATTTATCATTAAATAGTATTTATCAAAAATTGAATTTTAACACCTTGATAAATAAGGAAATTAAATAATCGAAAAGTATAATAAAAATGAGAAAAAATTAATTATTTTAAATTTATAACAATAAATAACAAAAAATAAATAGATTAAAACTGAATAGTTTTAAATAAAGGAATATAATGAGAAAGGTAGGTTTTATATAAAAATACTAGTAAATTGTATTGAGGAGTGAGATAAATGTTAGATATTCTAGTTAAAGATGGATTGATAGTTGATGGTACAGGAAATCCAGCCTATAAAATGGATATAGGGATTAAAAACGGCAAAATAGTAACAATAAAAGAAAATATAGATAAAGATTGTAAAAAAGTTATAAATGCAAGTGGCTTAGTAATTTCACCAGGATTTATAGACGTACATAGTCATAATGATCTTGTACCTTTTATGGAAGGAGAAATACAAAATTTAAAGATTAAACAAGGAGTTACAACAGAATTAGTCGGGCAGTGTGGATTAGGTGTTATACCTTGTATAGAAGAAGAAAGTAAGATATGGAAAAATTATATTAAAGGAGTTGTTGGAAATCCCAACATAAAAGTCGATTTTAGAGAAGTTAATGATTATTTTAATAAAATAAGTGAAAAAGGATTAAAAAATAATTATTCTGTACTCATTTCTCATGGAGCTGTAAGAGCAAGTGTTATGGAATTTGAGGCAAGAAAGGCATCGAATGATGAAATTGATAGAATGTGTAAAATAATACACAATGCTATGAAGCAAGGTGCATTAGGAATGTCTCTTGGGCTTCAATATATTCCTGGAATATTTAGTACACAAGATGAATTGATAAAATTATGTAAAGTAATTAAAAACTATAATGGAATAGTAATGGTACATGTAAGAAATCATGATAAAAATATAATAGATGCAATAAATGAGGTAATAGAAGTAGCAAGAGTATCAAAAGTAAAAATTCATATTTCACATATGAGGTCGTATGATTCTAATGAGTTGGGATGTAAGGCTGAAAGATTAATAAATATAGTAGATGAGGCTGTTGAAAGTGGGATAAGTATTACATTTGATGAACATCTTTATCTTTCAGGGAGTACTTTGATGACTCAACTTCTACCCCCATGGATAACTAATAAAGGCACTAAAATATTATTAGAAAAGTTAAAAGATAAAGAAATATTAAACACTTTAAAAAAGGAGCTTTTGGATTTAAATGCAAATTATGTTGGTTGGGATAATTATAGTGCAATTTCAGGATGGAATGGGATTTTAATAACATCTTTAAATAAAGAGGAAAACTTAAAATATATAGGGAGAACTGTTGGAGAAATATCCATAGAAAGAAATATTCATCCTATTGATTTTGTAGCTAAACTTCTTATATCAGAAGAAACAGGGGTTGGAATTGTGACACTAAATATTTTTTCGGAGGAAGATACAATAAAATTAATAAATCATCCATTTCAAATGGTAGGTTCCGATAGCATCCCAGCAGGAGAACCACATCCAAGGCTTTATGGAAATTATCCATTGTTTATAGGAAAGTTTGTTAGAGAAAAGAAAGCTATATCTCTTGAAGAAGCTATATATAAATCAACACTTCTTCCAGCAAAAACATTAGGATTAAAAGATATAGGTGAAATTAAAGAAGGAAAAAGAGCGGATATAACTATATTTGATTTTAATAAAATAACAGGATATGAAGATTATAATAATAAAACAAGAAAACCTATAGGAATAAAACATGTTATAGTAAATGGAAATATTGCTATGGAAGATGAAGTAATATCGAATGGAGCATATGGACAAATTTTAAAAATATGAAATAGTTATAAAAATTTATAGAAAAGAAAAAGCTTATTAGTAAAACTCTAATGAGCTTTTTTATTTAAGTAAGAGTTAAATATAAATTATATAATATAGTATTTAAAATAATTATGTTGTCAAAATATAGATGTTTCAAATAATAAATTTTCACGTATAAAATTATTAAATTTCAAAAATTGATTAAAATATAAATTGTTAATAAAAAAAGATATTTAATATAAAAAATCAATTAAAATACTTATTAAATTATTAAATTTTTATATTGACAAGGATAAAAATAACAATATATAATATATAAAAAAGCGAACAATATTATCAGATTGTAAAAAATAATTTTGTTTCTTTGATAAATAAATAATTAGGGGGCGTAATATGAAAAAAGTTAAGAAACTTTTAACCTTGGCATTAGCGATGACGTTGTCAATTAGCTTAGTTGCTTGCGGTGGGGCAAAAAGTACAAGCAATAATTCTAATGGTACACAGACAACACAAGGTTCAGACAAAACTTTAAAAGTTCAATTTGATGTTGAGATTGCATCAATGGATCCTCAAATTGCAACTGATGGTACTTCTTTTGAAGCAATAGCAGCTGTTACAGAAGGAATATATTCTGTGGACAAGGCAGGATCACCAATATTAGCTGCAGCAGAATCAGCAGAAAAGAGTGAAGATGGATTAACTTATACATTTAAATTAAGAGATGCTAAATGGTCAAATGGTACTAAAGTAACAGCAAATGACTTTGTATTTGCCTGGAGACGTTTAGCTGATCCAAAAACAGCTAGTGAATATGCTTTTATGATTGGCATTGCAGGAATTAAAAATGCTGAAGATGTTTTAGCAGGTAAAAAGGGAGTTGAAGAGTTAGGAGTAAAGGCAAAGGATGATAATACTTTGGTAGTAGAACTATCACATCCAGTTACATTCTTTGAATCATTATTATCATTCCCATCATTTTTCCCAGTTAATGAAGAATTTTATAAACAATCTGGAGATAGCTTTGCAACATCACCAAATACTATTTTAGCAAATGGGCCATATAAAATTTCTTCTTATGAACCAGCAGCAACAACAATAGAATTGGTTAAGAATACGGATTATTGGGATGCTGATGCTGTTAAGTTGGATGGGATCAAATTCCAAGTAATAAAAGAAGCTCAACAAACTATGCTTGCATATCAAAATGGTGACTTAGATGTTGCTACACTTGCAGGGGAACAAGTAGAACAATTTAAAGCTGACCCTGAATTTACAAATGTTGCAGCAGGATACCTATGGTATATATCTGTTAATCAAAAGGTAGCAGGATTAGAAAATGAAAATTTACGTAAAGCACTTGCATTAGCTTATGATAAAGATGCTATCGTTAATAATATATTAAAGGATGGTTCTGTTGTAGCAGACTTTGCAGTACCGAAGTTACTAGCTACAGGACCAGATGGAAAAGACTTCCGTGAAACAACTGGAACTTATCTTTCAACAGATAAAGCTAAGGCTTTAGAATTCTATAATAACGCAAAGAAAGAATTAGGAAAAGAAACATTCATATATAAAATGATGGTAGAAGACACTGAATCAGCTCAAAATGTAGCTCAATTTATTCAATCAGAAATTCAAACAACTCTTCCAGGAGTTACAATAGAACTTGAAGTAATGCCTAAAAAGAACAGAGTTGAAAGAATGCAAGCAGGAGACTTTGAATCTGTACTTACTCGTTGGGGTCCTGACTATGCAGATCCAATGACATATTTAGATATGTGGACAACAGATAGTCCTAACAACTACGGTTTTTGGACAAATTCAGAATATGATAAGTTGATTAAATCAGCTAAGGATGGAGAGCTTGCTTTAAACCCTGAAAAAAGATGGGAAGAGTTAAAGAAAGCAGAAAAAATGGTAATGGATGAAGCGGTTATTTTACCTGTATATCAAAAAGGAAATGCTGTTATGATTAAAAAGAGTGTTTCAAGTATTGAATTCCATTCAGTTGGTGTTACTAGAATTTTCAAGAATGTTACTAAGAATTAAATTGTAAAAAAATTTATTATAGTGAAAAGTTAAGAGTGAAAAAGTGAAAAGTTGAGGTGTTTTGCGATGCAAAACTTGAAAGATATAGATTCTAATTCACTTTTTCACTCTTTCCTTTTTCACTTTTCACTTATTATATTACTTTCAGGAGGAATTGCAGATGAAAAAATATTTGCTTAAAAGAATAGCAATTTCCATAACGACACTTTTAGTAATTTTATTAATATTATTTTTAATGCTAGAATTTATGCCAGGATCTCCATTTAATGATGAAAAGTTAACTGCAGATCAAATTGCACTATTAAATCAAAAGTATGGATTAGATCAACCGGTATTTATAAGATTTTTTAATTATATAAAAAATATGCTTACAGGAGATTTTGGAGTTTCTTATACAATTTCAAAGAATACACCAATATCTGCATTATTACAAACACGTTTACCAATATCATTGAGAGTTGGGGGGCAAGCAGTTTTGCTTGGAACTCTAATAGGATTAGTTTTAGGAATAATATCTGCAATAAAGCATAATACGATTTGGGACACTATAACTACTGTAATTTCCGTTTTAGGAGTAAGTTTACCTTCATATGTATTTGCATTAGGATTATCTTATTATTTAGGTTTCAAGGTAACTTTATTTCCACTTTTATATTCAGCAGAAATGCCGCTTAAATCTTCTGTACTTCCAACAATAGCATTATGCATGTTTACAATAGCTACAATAGCTCGTTTTACAAGAACTGAAATGTTAGAAGTTCTTGGCTCAGATTATATGCAGCTTGCAGAAAGTAAAGGAGTAAGTGGAATAAGACTTTTGCTAAGACATGCAGTAAGAAATGCCTTAATTCCAATTATTACTGTTTTAGCACCATTAATAGTAGGACTTATGACTGGTAGCTTGGTAATCGAAAAGATATTCTCTATTCCTGGAATAGGAAGTCTTTTGGTAACTGCAATTCAATCAAATGATTACAATGTAATAGTTGCATTAGCATTTATATACAGCGCAATGTATATAGCAATAATGCTTGTAGTTGATATTTTATATGGAGTTGTTGACCCGAGAATAAGATTAGCAAAGGAGGATAATCATGAGTAAAGAATTTTTAACAGAAAGTATAGAATTTTTAGAAAATGATTTCGAGTTAGTTGGTGAAGAAAATTTAACTAATGTTGATAGAATCTATGCTAGTCAATCTTATTGGAAAGATGTTTTATCACGTCTTAAGAAAAATAAAGGAGCAATACTAGGGCTTATTTGTATTATACTAATTACTTTTATGGCTGTGGTAGGGGTTTGGATGAATGGGCATACATATGATTCACAAACTATAGCACATCAAAACCTTGCACCAAGAATACCATTAATAGAAAATATAGGTATATTTGACGGTGGAGAAAAGATGAATACTTCACAGGGAGCAATTGAAGTTAATAAATATGTATCAGCTAATGGGAGTAAAACAGGACTTGAAGATACTTATTATTGGTTTGGTACAGATGTTTTAGGAAGAGATATATTTACAAGGACATGGATGGGAACAAGGATTTCTCTTTATATTGCATTGATAGCAGTTGCAATTGACATGATATTTGGTTTAAGCTATGGATTGATTTCAGGGTATTTTGGCGGAGCTGTAGATAATGTAATGCAACGTTTTGCAGAAGTATTAAATGGTATTCCAAGTCTTGTAATTGTAACATTGCTAATTATAGTACTAAAGCCTGGGTTATTAACAATAACATTTTCTTTAATGATTACAGGATGGATTGGTATGAATCGTATCGCTAGAGCCCAAATGCTTAAATTAAAAGAACAAGAATTTGTTTTGGCATCTAGAACTTTAGGAGCAAAGAGTTTATTTATTATATTTAAAGAAATTCTTCCAAATATATTAGGAGCAATAATCACAAATACAATGTTTTCTATACCAAATGCTATATTTACAGAAGCGTTTCTAGCTTTTATTGGTTTAGGGGTACCGGCACCAATGGCATCTTTAGGATCATTAATTAGTGATGCATTTAAATCATTCACGACACATCCATATATGATAGTAGCTCCAGTGGTAGTTCTTGCAGTATTAATGCTAAGCTTTAATATGTTAGCAGATGGTGTGCGTGATGCTTTTGATCCTAAAATGAAGGAAATGTAGGAGGTAGGGATAAATGAATAAAGAAAAGGTATTATCAATTAGAGATTTATCCATATCCTTTAAAACATCAGCAGGTATGGTAAATGCCATTCGTGGAGTTAAGTTAGATTTATATAGGGGAGAAACTCTAGCTATAGTAGGTGAAAGTGGTAGTGGTAAATCAGTTACTATGAAGGCTGCTATGGGTATATTAAGTAGTAATGGTGAAGTTAATTCGGGAAGTATTAATTTTACTTATTACAGAGATAATAAAAAAGTTGAAGTTGATATTTTAAAATTGTCAAAGAAGGAAATGAGAACAAGAATAAATGGAAAGCGAATAGCGATGATATTCCAAGATCCTATGACTTCTTTAAATCCAACCATGACAATTGGAGCGCAAATTATGGAGGGGATGATTTGGCATTATAAGACTCCTAAAAGAGAGGCTCAGAAAAAGGCTATTGAGTTGTTAGAACTTGTTGGTATTACTAATGCTGAAAAACGTATGAAAAACTATCCTCATCAACTTTCAGGAGGAATGAGACAAAGAGTTGTTATAGCTATAGCACTTGCTTGTAATCCTGATTTACTAATATGTGATGAACCTACAACTGCGTTAGATGTAACTATACAAGCAAAAATTTTGGAATTAATAAAAGATCTTCAAAGGAAATTAAATATATCTGTAATATATATAACACATGATCTTGGAGTTGTGGCAAAGGTAGCTGATTATGTAGCAGTTATGTATGCTGGCAAAATAGTAGAAAAAGGTAATGTAGATGAAATATTTTATGATCCAAGGCACCCATACACTTGGGGGTTATTATCAGCTATGCCAGATATAGATACTACGGACGATAAACTTTATACAATACCAGGAACACCAGCTAATTTATTAAATAAGGTAGAAGGGGATGCTTTTTCGCCAAGAAATATTTATGCATTAAATATTGACAACCGTATTGAGCCTCCAATGTTTAAGATTACTGATACTCACTATGCAGCAACTTGGTTATTACATGAGAATTCACCAAAAGTTGAAATGCCAGAAGAGTTAAGAAGTAGAATAGATAGAATGTTAAAGGAGGCGTATGTAGATGCAAAATAAGCAGCCTTTACTAGAAGTAAAAAACTTAAAACAACATTTTAAGGTAAGTAGAAAATTTACTGTAAAAGCAGTAAATGGTGTTTCTTTTGAAATATACCCAGGAGAAACTTATGGTCTTGTTGGAGAGTCTGGAAGTGGAAAATCCACAATTGGGCGTTCAATAATCAGATTATATGATCCGACAGCTGGAGAAATAAAATTTGATGGTGCAAATATATCTGGAAAGTTATCAGAAAAGGAAAATAAGCATTTGAGAACTAATATGCAAATGATTTTCCAAGATCCTATGGCTTGTTTAAATCCCCGTAAGAAGGTATTAGATATTATTGCACAAGGTTTAGATATCCATAATTTATATAGAAATAAAGAAGAACGAAATGAAAAGGTATATAAGATATTAGAGAAGGTAGGATTGTCCAAAGAACATGCAAATAGATATCCTCATCAATTTTCGGGAGGACAAAGGCAACGTATAGGAATTGCAAGAGCACTTATAATGAATCCGAAACTTATTATAGCTGATGAAGCAATTAGTGCCTTAGATGTTTCTATTCAAGCACAAGTTGTAAACTTAATGAAAGAAATTCAAAATGAAACTAATACGGCACTTCTATTTATAGCCCATGATTTATCAATGGTAAAGTATATTTCAAATAGAATAGGGGTACTTCATTTGGGGTATTTGCTTGAAACTGGAACAACAGAAGAAATTTTTTCAAACCCAATTCATCCTTATACTAAATCCTTAATATCAGCGATACCACATCCAAATCCAAATGTAGAAAAATCAAGGATATCGGAATCTTATGATTATGAAACTAGTGGAATAGATTATTCGAAAGGGGTAAATAAACATATAGACGGAACACATTATGTACTAGCTACAGATGAAGAGTTTAATAGATGGATATAAAATTCATAATACGACAATGTTAATACGCTCCTTTAATATATATTAAATATCCTATGAGTAACAATTTAGAAGTTATTCATAGGATATTTTTATATAAATAAATTAATTTTATATTTAAGTAAATAATAATTATATAGCCAGGATATTTACAATAAAGATGAATAAAATATTAACATAGTGTAAAAATGATTTAATAATAATAAAAAAAATATGATAATATTGTATAATTATATTATAAGTTAAGTAAAACAATAAAAGAAAGGGATGATACATGTTTGAATTTATTAACTGAAAAAATAAGAGAAGTATTAATGTCTGTTCTGCCAATAACTATAATAGTATTAATCTTAAACTTTACGTTAACACCTATAGATATGAACTTATTAATTAGATTTATGATTGGAACGGTGGCAATTGTTATAGGTTTATCTATATTCTTAGTTGGAGTAGATATTGGAGTAACGCCTATAGGGAATATAATGGGAACGAATATAGCAAAAACCAATAAGCTTTGGATAGTTATTGTAGCAGGATTATTACTTGGATTTTTTATATCTGTAGCTGAGCCGGATTTACAAATTCTTGGAGGACAAGTAGAATTTGTTACATCAGGATTAGTATCTAAATGGCTTATAGTAGCAATTGTTTCTATAGGAATAGCTATTATGCTTTCTTTGGGATTAGGGAGAATAGTATATAATTTTCCTTTATATAAATTATTAACTATTATATATGGATTTATTTTAGTACTTGCATTATTTACATCTCCAGAATTTTTAGCAATATCTTTTGATGCATCAGGAGCTACAACAGGAGCAATGACAGTTCCATTTATTTTAGCACTAGCAACAGGAGTTTCCCGTCTGAAAAAGGATAGTAAGTCATCAGAAAAGGATAGTTTTGGATTAGTTGCTATAGCATCTACTGGTGCTATTATATCAGTAATGTTAATGAGTATTTTATCTAAGACAGACCAAGTTACAGGAAGCCTTGAAGGATCAGAGGTAATATCTACATCAATTATTTTACCATTTATTGAGAAAATACCAGTAATAACATTTGAAATATTATTAGCATTATTACCAATATTGATTATTTTCATTATTTTTCAAAAAGTAAAGTTTAAATTATCAAAAAGATTATTTAGAAAAGTCTTATTTGGGATGCTATTTACATTTATAGGATTAGTCATATTTTTAGTTGGAGTAAATGCAGGTTTTATGGATGTAGGAACTGTAGTTGGTAAAAGTATAGCTGCATTGGACAATAAAATATATGTTATTATTGTAGGTTTTGTATTAGGGTTTGTTACAATATTGGCTGAACCAGCAGTTTATGTATTGACACATCAAATAGAAGATGTTACAAGTGGCTATGTAAAAAGAAAAGTTGTAATGTTCACACTTGCAATAGGAGTAGGTTTTGCTGTAGCGCTATCCATGGTAAGAATATTAGTACCTGAAGTTAAATTATGGCATTACTTATTGCCTGGATATTTAGTCTCAATTGCAATGAGCTATTTTGTACCGAAATTATTTGTTGGAATGGCCTTTGATTCAGGAGGAGTTGCATCAGGACCGATGACAGCTACATTCATATTAGCCTTTGCTCAAGGTGTAGCAGAAGCTATTGAAGGTGCAGATGTTCTTATAGATGGATTTGGTATGATTGCAATGGTTGCAATGACACCTATAATCGCATTACAAATACTAGGATTTATCTTTAAAATTAAATCCAGAAAAGGAGGAATTGTTGATGATGTCCAATAGCCTTGAATCTAAAGGTATGGAGCTTATTTATTTTATAGTCAATTTTGGGTTAGGAAGTAAATTGATACAGAGAGCAAAATATCACGGTGTTTCTGGGGGAACTATATTTTTAGGAAGAGGGACAGTTAATAATAAAATTTTAGATTATTTAGGTCTATCAGATATAAGAAAAGAAATTGTTCTTATGGTTGCTGATAGTGATACTGTTATTAAATCTTTAAAAGAGTTAGATGAAGAATTTAAGTTTGAAAAGCCAAATCATGGGATAGTATTTACTACTTCTATATCAAATATTTTAGGAACAAGAAGGTATAAAAGCGATAATATTAGTAAAGAAAGAGGTGTAGAAAATATAATGTATAATTCTATAACTGCTATAGTGGAAAAAGGCAGAGCAGAAGATGTTATAGATGCAGCCACTAAAGCAGGAGCAAAAGGTGGAACAATAATAAATGCTAGAGGTTCTGGCATCCATGAAACAAGTAAAGTGTTTGCTATGGAAATAGAACCTGAAAAAGAAATAGTTATGATTATATCTAAGAATGATAAAACAGAGGCAATTATAGCTTCTATAAGAAAAGAGCTTGAAATGGATAAGCCGGGAAATGGCATTATTTTCACACAAGATATAAATAAAACTTATGGTTTATATGAGTAAAAATAATATTAATATAAAATTATGGTTAAAAATATATATGTTTTAATTAATATATTGACAATTAACATTTCCAAATATATACTTCAAATATAACTTAATAATATGAGGTGATTATATAAAATGTTAATTTAGTCTTATCCAACAAATTAAAATCAATACGAATAAAATAAAAGACATCTTCCAAAATAAAAGATGTTGATTAGTGTTGAATTTAAACTGCTAAGTAATTATGGATAGGATTATAAAACATTATAGCATCTTATTATATTAAATATAAATTTAATTATTAAAAAATAATAAAGTTGTATTAAATAAAGTATATGTTAATGTTATACCCTTCCAAACTAGCAATTTGGAAGGGTTTTTTATTTAATTTTAGAGAAAGGAATTAAAAATATTATGACAAATATACAGAAAGATTGGAAGAAAAATTCTATATTATTTTTAACAAGTCAAACTATATCTTTATTTGGATCTATGCTTGTTCAATATGCCATCACTTGGTATATTACATTAACTACACAATCAGGAGCTATGATGACAATAGCTATCATATGTGGGTTTTTACCATCATTTTTTATTTCACCATTTGCTGGAGTATGGGCTGATAGATATAATAGAAAATTGCTGATAATTTTAGCTGATTCTATGATAGCTATAGTTACATTAGGATTGGCTATAATATTCCTTTTAGGATATGATTCTTCTTGGATGTTATTTCTAGTGTTGGGAATAAGGTCATTAGGAACGGGTATTCAAACACCAGCTGTTGGAGCTTTTATACCTCAAATTGTTCCAGAAGATAAACTTACTAAAATAAATGGAATAAATAGTAGCATACAATCATTAACAATGCTAATATGTCCTATGCTTAGTGGAGCTTTATTAAGTATGGCCACAATTGAAGCAATATTTTTTATTGATGTTATAACAGCTGGTATAGCAGTATTCACATTATTAATATTTCTTAAAGTGAAAGCTCATGCTAAGGCATTGGAAGCACAAAAAACTACTTATTTTAATGACATGAAGCAAGGAATAATTTATATTAACAATCATAATTATGTTAAAAAGTTCATGGTTTTTTGTACTATTTTCTTTTTATTAGCAGCACCTATTTCGTTTCTGACTCCATTGCAAGTAACCCGTAGTTTTGGAAATGATATTTGGAGACTAACAGCTATAGAAATAACCTTTTCTATAGGTATGATGGGAGGCGGAATTTTTATGGCATATTGGGGAGGATTTAAAAATAGGGTGCATACTATGGTATTATCAGTAGCTATCATTGGAATTGGTACATTCCTTTTAGGAATTGTTTCAATCTTTTGGATATATTTAAGTATTATGGCTTTAGTAGGTATTGCCATGCCTATTTTTAATACACCATCAACAGTATTATTACAGGAAAAGGTAGAGGTAGATTTTCAAGGGCGAGTTTTTGGTGTTCTTGGAATGATATCAAGTATAATGATGCCAGCAGGAATGTTAATTTTTGGACCTATATCAGATATTATTAAAATAGAATGGCTGCTTATAATAACAGGAATATTTTTATTTATTCAAAGTATTTTCATGATAAAAGATAAGGTTCTAATAGCGGCAGGGGAGTAATAATTAATAATTTCAAATTATTGATTTTTATTATCACAAAACTTAAAATTAACTTATATCTTATAGAATAATTTAATTTTGTTGACATTTAAAAACTATCTGCATATAATGAATTTATAATATACATTAATCCGATAGGAATTATAGACAATGATGAGAAGAGTAGATTGTGGAAAGCTTACAGAGAAAACCTCCTTGGCTGGAAGAGGTTTAAGCGGAACTTAATTGAAGTGCATCTCTGAGTCCTGAATCGAAAAATATAGTAGACTTCAGCGGGACGCCCGTTATAGCGAATAGGTATATCTGTACCAATAATTAATGAGATTCATGAATTTTCATGAAAATCAGAGTGGAACCACGAAGCTAACTTCGTCTCTGAAAGTGAGATGAAGTTTTTTTTATCTCTCAAAAGTCCGGAATTTGGGAAATAAGTATATAAATAACTTTAATTATAATTAATATATTATTTGAGGAGGATTAATAATGAAATTCAAAAAAATATCAAAAATATTAGTAGGGTTAATGACTGCTACCTTTGTATTTGTTGGATGTGGAAATGCTAATAAGGGTGACGAAAGTTCAGCTGGAAGCAAAACCTCAACCCAATCAGACACATTTATTTATGGAATTGAAGGGGATCCTGGTAATTCTGTAAATGTAATAACAACAAGTGATAGATTTGGATTAATGCAAATAAAATTAACTTACTCACCATTATACATGTATAATGCAGATGGAATTAACTATTTCCTTGCAGAAAGCATGGAGGAATCTGAAGATCATTTAACTTATACTGCGAAGTTAAAAAAGGATGTTAAGTGGAGTGATGGAGAGCAATTTACTGCAGATGATGTAGTATTCACATATAATGAAATGTTAAAGGAAGAAAATGCTGGATGGGCATATAGTCAATTAATTTTTAATGGCAAACCAGTTAAAATTGAAAAAGTTGATGATTATACTGTTAACTTTGTACTTCCAGAAGTTAGTGCTCCTGCAATGGAACTTTTAGCTAATATATTTATAATGCCTAAGCATATATATGAAGGTGAAAGTAATTTTGCAAATAGTGAAAAAAATGCTACACCTGTTGGTACTGGTCCATATATATTAGAAGAATATAAAGCTGGACAATACGTTAAATTTGTTAAGAATGAAAATTATTTTTTAGGCAAACCACAAATTTCTAATGTTATTTTTAGAACAATACAAGATGCTAATACAGCTAAGCTTTCTTTACAAAAAGGAGAAATAAATGCATTAGTGGTTCAATCAAGTGATTTAGACGGATTAATGAATGATAGTCTAGCTTCCTATACTTATGATGAAGGTAGAATAGCTTATATGGTTCTTAATTCTAATTCTCCAAAACTTCAAGATAAAAAAGTAAGACAAGCTATATTCTATGCATTGAATAGAACTGATTTAATTAATGCTGCTTTTGGATCAGAAGAATATGCAGCTAAAGCTTATACATTTTTACCAAATGAAAATAGCTTCCATACAGATAATGTTGAGAAATATGAATATAACTTAGAAAAAGCTAAGCAACTTTTAGGAGAAGCAGGAGTTTCTGGGCTTAAGCTTAAGCTTGGATATCCTGGAACTAATGTACCTTATCAAAAAGATGCAGCAATAATTCAACAAAATCTTAAGGCAGTGGGAATAGATCTTGAACTTGCAGCTGGTGAAGATGCAGCAATAAGCCAAGAAATGAAAAATGCACAAAGTACTAATTATGATATGTTCCTTGGTGGGTATATTATGGGAATAGATCCAGATACATTCAACTCATTATTTACATCTGAAAGCTTATTTAACTATAGTCACTATAAAGATACAGAAATAGATGATTTATTTAATGCTGGAAGAGTTGAAACGGATGGAGCTAAGAGACAAGAAATATATACTAAAATCCAACAAAGGCTTCAAGATAATGCATACTTCTATCCAATTCTTGAAAATAAAAGAATTTTAGTTATGAGTTCTAATGTAGCGGGAGTAGAAGAAGCTAAATTAGTGCCAGTATATACATTTGAAGATATGTCAAAATTATATCTTAAATAATAGCAATTAAATAATTGACAGTTGGCGATTTTATATAGTCAACTGTCAACTGATTTATAATATTATTTATGAATGTTATATATTATAGTTTAATATAAATTAGTAAATTTATATTTTTAGAATCAAAATTTATTAAAAAGGAAGTGAGAATAAGTGGCAAGATATATATTAAAAAGAATTCTCCAAGCCATTCCATTGATTTTAATAATTTCTATAATAAGTTTTATATTAATTCAGATGGCGCCTTATGATGCTATTGACGCAATGACAACGCCTAAAATGCCACAAGAGACAATTGATATTATAAAAGTCAGGTATGGGCTTGACAAACCTGTATATATTCAATATTTATTATGGCTTAAAAATATATTAAGTGGTGATTTTGGATATTCAATAGTTAATCATGAAAGTATTTCAAGCGCTTTAGCAACAAGACTGCCAGCAACTATCTCTCTTGTTTTACCAGCATATTTAATTGCTCTTATTATTGCAATAGTACTTGGTTTAGTTGCAGGTTCAAATAAAAATAAACTAGTGGATAAAATTATAGATAGCTTTTGTTCAATAGGTATAGCTACACCTAGTTTTTGGTTTGCGATGATACTAATATTCATATTTGGATATAAACTTTCTATCCTTCCTATATTAGGAATGAATACTATTGGAAGAGAAAATTCATTTTCTGATTTTTTACTTCATCTTATAATGCCGTGTACTGTTTTGGTTATTGCATATTTACCAGAATTAATAAGGTATGTAAGATCATCTACTATAGGGCAAATTTCTGAAGACTATGCAATGGTACAAAATGCTTTTGGTGCAAGTAAAAAGGAAATATTATTTAAGCATGTATGTAAAAATGTACTTCTACCTGTAATTACAAAGGTTGGTATGGCATTACCTATGTTAGTTACAGGTGCAATGATAACGGAAACAGTATTTGGATGGCCTGGAATTGGACCATACTTTGTAAATGCAGTTCGTGGGCTAGATTATCCTGTTGTTATGGCTATTTTACTATTGTCATCATCATTAGTTATATTAGGTAATCTTTTATCTGATATATTATATTGTCTAATTGACCCTAGAATAAAGGAAATGGGGTAGACGTATGAAAAGTAGAAGATTAAAAAATGTTATAGAAGAGTTAAAAAATAATAAAAGTGCAATGTTTTCATTATATTTTTTAATATTTATAGTACTTATTTCAACCCTTGCATTTTTAATACCTATAGATCCAGATGCAACAGATACAAGTAATATGCTTCAATCTCCTAGCTTGAAACACTTATTTGGTACAGATGAATTAGGGAGGGATTATTTGGTAAGAACTATATATGGAGGAAGAGTATCTCTAATAGTTGGAGTTCTTGCAATGCTTATATCTACAAGTATAGGGGTATCAGTTGGAACTATAAGTGGATATTTTGGAGGTAAAATAGATAGTGTTCTAATGAGGTTTGTTGATATAATATCATCTATTCCATGGATGATACTTGTGACAGTAATTAGCATATTTTTAAAACCAGGTCTTCAAGCAATAATAATTGTAATAGGATTCTTTTCTTGGATGGAAACAGCAAGATTAGTCCGTGCAGAAACACTTTCAATAAAGGAAAGAGAATATGTGCTTTATGCAATTTCTATTGGCGAATCCTCATCAAATATAATTTTTAGGCACATAATACCAAGTGTATTTCCTACTATCATTATTGCTTCAACTTCAAGTATTGCTGGTGCTATTATGACAGAATCTTCATTAAGCTTCTTAGGACTTGGAATTCAACAACCTATGTCTTCTTGGGGAAACTTACTTCAAAATGCTCAAACAAACTTACAAAGTGCTCCTTATATGGCTATATTACCGGGATTATTAATAATAGTTACAATATATTCATTTAATAAATTAGGTAATGTATTAAGAGTGTTTGTTGAACCTAAGGTTGCAGGAGGTGAAATATAATTATGAAAGAAAATACACTTCTAAGAGTTAATAACTTAAAAACAACATTTTATAGTAAAAATAAAAAAGTACAAGCTGTAAGAGGGGTAAGTCTGCAGGTTAATACTGGAGATATCCTTGGAATAGTTGGAGAATCTGGTAGTGGTAAGAGTGTTCTCATGAAATCAGTAATAAATATACTTCCAGAAAATGCAAAAATAGATTCTGGAAAAATTTATTTTGAAGGGAAAAATATTTTGAATTTATCCTCAAAAGAAATGCGAAAAATAAAAGGTAAAGAAATGGCAATGATATTCCAAGATCCCATGACTGCCTTAAATCCGTTGAAAAAAGTTGGGGATCATATTGTAGAAGTATTAGTTAGACATAAGGGAATGAATAAAAAAGAAGCCTATAAAAAAGCAGTAGATTTATTAAGCGACGTTGGTATACCTACGCCGGAAAAAAGAGTAAACCAATATCCTCATGAGTTTAGTGGTGGAATGAGACAAAGAGTACTTATAGCAATGGCTCTTGCATGTGGACCTAAGCTTTTAATTGCTGATGAACCTACTACAGCTCTTGATGTTACGATACAAGCACAAATACTAGAACTTTTAAAATCCCTTAAGGAAAAAAGTGGTATGTCTATTATTCTTATAACTCATGATCTTGGCGTAGTAGCTGGTACATGTAATAGAGTAAATGTAATGTATGGTGGATTAATAATGGAAGAAGGTCTTATAGATGAAATATTCTATAATCCTAAGCATCCATATACGAAGGCATTATTAAATTCGATACCTAAAGTTGAGGGAGAGGAAAAGAGAAGACTTGAGCCTATAAGTGGTTCTGCACCATCTCTTCTAAATCCTCCAAAAGGATGTCCTTTTGCTGAAAGATGTAAATTTGCACAAGAAATATGTTTTAAAGAAATGCCGGAATATAAAAGTTTTAGTGAAACACATAAAACGATGTGTTTCTTAGCTAAATAGAAATTAATTTTGAATATATATTCTAAGTAAGTTAATATAATTACTAAAAAATTATCTATTGATTATATATAAATTTGCTAATTGTTTATTTGAATATATAGTTATTAGGAGGTGAAAAGTTTGAATAACTCTGATGAAATATTAATAGAGATAAAAGATTTAAAAAAGTATTTTCCTATTAAAAATAACTTCATAGAAAATAAAAAGAAGGTTGTAAAAGCTGTAGATGGGGTTTCGCTTCAAATAAGAAAAGGAGAAACATTTGGCTTGGTTGGAGAATCAGGTTGTGGAAAATCTACTCTTGGAAGATCAATAACGAGACTTTATGATATAACTTCTGGTGATATATTCTTTCAAGGTGATAATATTGCTAAATTAAATAAAAAAGATATGAAGGCTTATTATAGAAAAATGCAAATTATTTTTCAGGATCCTTATTCATCATTAAATCCAAATATGAATGTTGAAGAATTAATTGATGAACCATTAGCACTATATACAAATCTTACAAAGAAGGAAAGAATTGAAAAGATACAACATCTGCTTGAAATGGTTGGGCTTAAAAAAGATGATATGGAGAAGTTCCCATATGAGTTTAGTGGAGGTCAGCGTCAAAGAATTGGAATTGCAAGAGCAATATCAATAGAACCTGAATTTATATTATGTGATGAACCAATTTCTGCATTAGATGTATCAATACAAGCTCAAGTAGTAAATATGTTAGAGGATTTACAAGAAAAATTGGGGTTAACATATCTTTTTGTTGCACATGACTTATCAATGGTAAGACATATTTCAGATAGAATAGGAGTAATGTATTTAGGAAAAATTGTTGAGATAGCTAAAAGTAATGATTTATATAACAAGCCACTTCATCCATATACAAAAGGCCTTTTATCAGCAATACCAGTTACGGATCCTAAAAAGGCGAGAGAAACTCAGATAGAAATTATTAAAGGTGATATACCAAGCCCCATTGATATTCCAACTGGTTGTAGATTTCATACTAGATGCCCTTATGCAACAGAAAAATGTAAAAGTATCGAACCTGAAATGAAAGAAGTAAATAGTGAACATTTTGTAGCATGTCACTTATATTAGAATATAGACTCCTAGCTAATTAAAACTGGGAGTCTATGGATTAATTTACAAAATATAAAAATATATTTTTTTATTAAACTATTGACATTCATTATATAAGCCTGTACACTATAAACATAAATTTAATAAATACCTCACTTTCATATGTGAGGTAGAGGCGCAAAATTTAACAGTCTTTAGTTGAACTAGAGAAAGTAATGATACTAAGGAGAAGGAAATTTTGCCGAAGCTTGTAATATATCTCAGTATTACTTGCTGGGTCTGTAGTTAAGAGCTACAGGACTGTCTTAATAAACTTTCCCGGTTTATTAAGTTGTGCTATCTCAAATGGGAAGATGAGGATTAGGTTATATATAAATTAGGCCTGAGCTTTGCTCAGTTATTTTTTTATAGGGACCTATCCAAAGATTTAAGATAGCACCAATCCAATCAAAGGGTTGGTTTTTTTATTATTAAAAAAGAGGAGAGGATTTACTATGAAGAAAAAACTATCATTATTAATTTCATTATCATTAGTAGCAATGCTATTATTAACAGGATGTGGCTCAGGAAATTCAAATAAAAAGGATGAAAATGTATTTAGAGTTGGGCTTGAAGCTGGATATCCCCCATTTAACTGGACACAAATGGATGATTCAAATGGAGGGGTAAAAATAGATGGAAGTGCAGAATATGCAGGTGGATATGACGTAGAAATTGCAAAGAAAATAGCTGAAGGATTAGGAAAAGAGCTAGTTATTGTTAAAACAGAATGGGATGGATTAGTACCAGCACTAACATCAGGAAAAATTGATGCAATAATTGCAGGTATGTCACCAACAGCAGAACGTAAGCAAACAATAGATTTTTCTAATAACTATTATAAATCACAATTAGTTATGGTTGTTAAAAATGGTGGTCAATATACTAATGCTAAAACATTAGCTGATTTTAACGGAGCAAAAGTTACAGGACAGTTAAACACATTTCACTATTCAGTAATAGAGCAAATTCAAGGTGTAAAAAAACTAGAAGCGATGGATAACTTTCCAGCTATGAGAGTTGCTCTTGAATCAGGGGTTATTGATGCATACGTATCTGAAAAACCAGAAGCTGTTAGTGCTCAAAATGCTAACTCAAACTTCAAGATGATTGAGCTTGAAGATGGATTTGTTACAAATCCAGAGGATACAGAGACAGCAGTAGGTATCAAAAAAGGCAGCGAGTTAACAGCAAAAATAAATGAAATTTTATCAGGTATTTCACAAGAAGAACAAACAGAAATAATGAGCAATGCTATTAAGAACCAACCTGCAGCTCAGTAGTTTTATTAGATATATATTAGGAGGATAATATGAGTATTGAATGGATAGTAAAAATACTTCAAAATAACTTGCCAATGTTTTTACGTGGAGCAGGTATGACACTTTTTATTTCTATAATTGGTACTTTAATTGGTACTTTAATTGGCTTATTAGTAGGGGTTATTAGAACTATTCCTGTGCCTGATAGAGGGCTAAAGAAAGTATTTCTTAAAATTGTTAATATAATTCTTTCTATGTATATAGAATTTTTTAGAGGCACACCTATGATAGTGCAAGCCATGGTAATTTATTATGGTTCAGCTCAATTTTTAGGAATAGATATAAATAAAATAGTTGCAGCATTATTTATAGTATCTATTAATACAGGTGCATATATGTCAGAAATAGTTAGAGGGGGTATTGTCTCAATAGATAAGGGGCAATTTGAAGCAGCACAAGCTATAGGGATGACTCATACACAGACAATGATTAATGTAGTTTTACCACAGGTAATTCGTAACATTTTACCAGCAACAGGTAATGAGTTTGTAATAAATATAAAGGATACATCAGTTTTAAATGTAATTTCTGTTTCAGAACTATTCTTCCAAACAAAATCAATTGCAGGAAATAATTTTAGATATTTTGAATCTTTCTTTGTTGCATGTATTGTGTATTTCATAATGACATATACAGTTACAAGAATTTTAAGAGCAATAGAAAGAAAAATAGATGGTCCAGAAAATTACATTATGGCTGGAAATCAAATGCAAGTAGAAAGACCAGAAGATATACTACAAAAAACTAAAGATGTAGTAGCTTAATGGAGGAAAAGTATGAAGAAAGTAATAGATATTCAACATTTAAATAAATCCTTTGGAACTCATGAAGTGTTAAAAGATATTGATTTTTCAGTAGATAAGGGAGAAGTTGTTTGCATAATAGGATCATCTGGATCTGGTAAGTCAACTTTGCTAAGATGTATAAATCTTTTGGAAAAACCAACTGGTGGAAAAATAATATACAATGGAGAAAATATTTTAGATGACGATCACAATATATATAAATACAGAACTAAGTTAGGTATGGTTTTTCAACAGTTTAATTTATTTAATAATCATAATGTGCTTAGTAATTGTGTTGTTGGACAAATGAAAGTATTAAATCGCTCAAGAGAAGAAGCAGAAAAAGTTGCAATGAAATACTTAGATATAGTTGGTATGAGTAACTATGTTAATGCTAAGCCTAAACAACTATCAGGAGGACAAAAGCAACGTGTTGCCATTGCAAGAGCATTATCGATGGAGCCAGATGTTATTCTTTTTGATGAACCAACATCAGCACTTGATCCAGAAATGGTAGGAGAAGTTTTAAAGGTCATGAAGGAGCTTGCAGAAAGTGGTCTTACAATGTTAGTTGTAACGCACGAAATGGGTTTTGCAAGAGAAGTTTCAGATAGAGTAGTATTTATGAACAATGGGGTTATTGAAGAAGAAGGAACTCCAGAGCAAATATTTAATAATCCAACAAAAGAACGAACACGTGAATTTTTAAAGCGTACATTAAAAGATATGTAAATACAAATTGCTACTGTCAAAATGAATTTGGGAGTAGTAATTTTTTTTATTTACTACTTGTATAGAAAGTAATAAAATATCAATTTGTGATAATGTTTTCATACACAATTTTAAAAGAATTAAGAATGGAAATTAAAAAATATAGAAAAAGGAAAAATAAATGTTTAAATTTGCATATTTATGACTAAATTTAGTGCTTGTTGATACGATAAATTAATATAAGGAAAGTATATTGTTTATAAAAATTTTCATGTAGGTTGGAGGGGGAAAAATGAAAAAAAGAAAAATTAAAGAACAAACTATAAAGCAAGCAATAGTAAGGCTTCTTATTATGACATCCATAATACCATTAGTAGCAATGGTATTATCTAACTTCTATTCTCTTAATAAAAATATTAATGGTGTTATAAATGCAACTATTGATAAAAGCATTGATGTAATATCTCAATCATTAGTAAATGAAAATAATAATAGCACTAAGAATATTGAATATTTAGCTGTTGATGCTAATGCAAGGGGACTGAAAGAGAATAAAAATAATGAAGTAGTTTGGCTTGAAAAGACATTACAGGCATATAAGGAAATAAATGAGGATGTAATTTCTGTGTATATGGGAAGTGAAGATGGGAAGTTTGTATTAGCACCATATGCCGACTTAGGTGACAATTTTGATTCTAGACAAAGAGATTGGTATAAGGAAGCAGTGAGTAATCCATCTAAAACTATAATGTCAGAACCTTATCAAGATATTGCAACTAAAAAAGTAGTGGTTACATATTCTAAAGCAGTATTAAATGATAAGGGGGAAATACAGGGAGTTGTAGGAATAGATAAGAATCTTGATGTTCTATCATTCATAGTTCAGAACCTTGAATTAGGAGATAAAGCTTTTGGTACTGTATTTAGTAAAAATGGAACAATTATTGCTAATAGAGATACAAACTTAATAGGGAAAGGAATTAGTGATTTTCCTTGGATAGAGAGTATAATAAAAGGCGAGGACAATGTAAGAATTACTACAGAAATAGATAATGTAAAATATTTAAGTTACAAAGTTGTAGAAAAAGAGAGTGGATTAATTGTTGCAGTATCTATTCCACAAAAAGATTTAATTACTTCATATATAAAAGAGCTGATGTTATCAGCATCAGTATTAATAATAATGATAATTATGGTGAGTATATCAGCTAAAATATTTACAAAAAGACTTACAAAGCCTATAAGGGAAGTTGTAGATTTATTAAATAAAATAAAAGATGGAGATTTTACAGGAAAAGTAGAAAGTAAATTTTATTATAATAGAGAAATTAACGCTATGATGGATAGCTTAAATGTATTAACTGAAGATATGGGAATACTTTTATCAGGAATACAAGAAGCATCTGAAAAGGTGAACTATGGATCAGAGACATTATTCGGAATAATTAAGGAGTCTAGTAATGTAGGCGAAGAAGTGGCAAAATCAATTCAACAAATAGCAGGGGGAGCTACGGATCAAGCTGCTGGCTTAGATTCGGGAGTTCGTGTAGTGGCTGTGTTAGAAGAAGAAGTTGACAAGTCTATATCAAGTTCTCAAAAGATGCTTAAAACATCAAAAGAAGTTAGATTGTCTTCATCAGAAGGAACAGTTGCCTTAGAGAATTTAACAGATACATATGAGAAGAATATAGAAGCTAGTAATAATATGGTATCTAAAGTGGATTTATTATCAAATAAATCAGAGGAAATAGGAATTATAGTTGATGCTATTAAATCAATTACAGAGCAAACTAATCTTTTAGCGTTAAATGCAAGCATAGAAGCAGCAAGAGCCGGTGAAGTTGGTAGAGGATTTGCCGTTGTTGCAGATGAAGTGAGAAAATTAGCAGAGCAATCAGCTAAATCAGCAACAGAAATTAATTATGTAATAGAAGAAGTAAAAGCAAGTATAAAAGAGCTTTATGAAGAAACATTAGTAACTAAAAAGCTTAATGAAGAAACAGAAGAAAGTTTAGAAATAACAAAAACTAAATTTGATGTAATAAGTAATATGATCAATGAGTTAGAAAGCAATATTAGTGAAGTTACATCATCATTAGATAAGATAACTGAAAGTAAAGATATTGTTGTGTCTAATATATCAGAGGTTGCAGCAGTATCACAAGAAACAGCTGCAATTACGGAAGAAGTAAGTGCTGCATCAGAGGAGCAATCTTCAGGGTTACAAGAAATGGCTGAACAAGCTGAAACACTGAAAAATTATTCAGAGATATTAAATAGATTAATTAAGAAGTTTAAAATTTAAATTGTAATATAGATAGTTTGGGTGATGGAACTAATAGCTTAGAAAAGACATATTATGAATAATGTAATAAGTAAATTTGGAGGATACATGAATTCATATAAAAGAAGTGGATTATGGAGAAATAATTTCTATAGAGATTTTCCACCCCAACATCAAGAGGTTCAACCTGGTATAGAAGCGATAATGGATCCAAGGCCAGTGTTTGATGACCCTGAGTATAGAGGCAGCGGAAAGTTAGAAGATAGAGTGGCTATAATAACAGGTGGAGATAGCGGAATTGGACGAGCTACTGCTGTTGCTTTTGCAAAAGAAGGAGCAAAGATAGTTATTGTATATTTATATGAAAGAGAAGATGCAGAAGAAACTAAAGGATATATAGAGGGCTATGGAAGTGAATGTCTATTAATAGAAGGGGATATTAGTGAAGAACATTTTAGTAAAAATATAGTGGAAAAGACTATAGAAAAGTTTGGTAAAATAGACATATTAGTTAATAATGCAGGAGTACAATTCCCACAAAAGAGTATAGAAAATATAACTTCGGAGCAGTTAGAGATAACATTTAAAGTAAATATTTTTGCTATGTTTTATCTAACAAAAGCAGTATTACCATATTTAAAAAGAGGAAGTTCTATTATAAACACTACATCAGTTACAGCTTATGAGGGACATGAGACCCTTATAGACTATTCAGCTACTAAGGGAGCAGTAACAACATTTACAAGGTCTTTATCACAATCATTAGTAGACAAGGGGATAAGGGTCAATGCAGTAGCACCGGGACCAATTTGGACACCTCTTATTGTATCTAGTTTTTCAGCAGAAGAAGTGGCTACTTTTGGGGAAGATACTCCAATGAAAAGAGCTGGGCAACCTTATGAGTTAGCTCCGGCATATGTATATTTAGCTTCTGATGATTCAAGTTATGTTACGGGGCAGATCATTCACGTAAATGGAGGAACCATGGTAGAAAGCTAAAGATTATCCTCAATACTAATTGCAAAGCAATTTTATAGTATAAAGACTCTAGTAAAACAAATAAAGGACAGTAGGAAACTTAAATTTGTAGGATAAAATAGAGTTAATGTAGATATAAAAAATGATGGAAAAGTTCTTAGGAAGTGTGATCCTTAATATAGTTTCATGTAATTGATATTTTAAATATTACTGGAAATTTGAGTTTCCAGTAATATTTTTTTACTCTTTAGGGAATTACAAAAAAAATATAATTTAGAAAATATTTCCTCAAACTTTTCGAGTGGACATATGTAAGCTGGCGTTGATTTGGAGCGAAGCGACGGAATAAGCAAATTTACATATGTTTAATTTTTGGTAAGTAAATACTAATAATGAATTATGAACAGTATAATGAAATATTTTGTTTGTAAAATTTACAAATTACTAGAAATAATTATATAATAAGATTTAGATTGGGGATGATAAGTTTTGACAAGTTCACCACACACAAAAAGATTATTAGCAAAATCATTAAAGAATTTAATGAAAACTATACCTTTACATAAAATATCAGTAAAGGATGTAGTTAATGAATGTAATTTAAATAGGCAAACTTTTTATTATCACTTCCACGATATATATGAGCTTGTAGAATGGATATATAGAACAGAGGCAATTGAAAGTATATCAGAATATAAAAGTTATAGTACTTGGCTTGATGGATTTTATAAAATATTTTTATACATAGAAGATAATAAAAAATTTTGTAATAATACATTAAATTCATTAAGTAGAACACATTTAGATATGTATCTTTTTTCAGTAATTAATGAATTGCTTATGGGAGTAATTAATGAAGTATCTAGCGGAATGACTATAAAAGTTGAAGATAAAAAATTTATGGCAGATTTTTATACGCATGCATTTGCAGGACTGGTAATACAGTGGATGAAAGATGGGATGATAGAAGATCCTAAAATATTAATAGATAAATTAAAGGAATTAATAGAAGGAAACTTTATGAGGGCATTAAAGAGATATGAAGAAATGGATTAACAATTTTTATATACTTATATTTTGTTTTTTAATATTTGGATTTACTTACTATTCTATAATAAATTTTACTAATAGAAATAATTTACAAATAGAAAATGGCTATTTAGACTTATCAGATGTTAATTTAGATAAAAATGTATTTTGCATAGAAGGAAATTGGGAGTTCTATTATGATAAACTTCTATACACAGAAGATTTTATTGATAATGTGGAAAATTATCCAAAGGAATATATAAGACTTCCTGGTAATTGGAATAGATATAAAGATAAAAACAATAACAAATTCCCTTCAGGGGGAAAAGCTACATATAGAATTAAGATAAAAGTTAATGAAAGCCAGCGAGACATTGGAATTAACATTAATAATATTTGGGGGAAGAGTAAAATTATAATAAAATCAGCAAGTGATTTCATAGAAGAACGTGATTTTTCTAATAGTGTTGTGAGAATGAAACTTTTTCATATAGATGAAAAAGAGTTCGAAATACTTATTCAACTAGAAAATTCTGACTCATTAAAAAGTGGGATATTAAAATCTATATATATAGGTAGTGAGAAAAGTATTACTAATTTTAGAGATAAATATATGCTGATAGATATAAGTTGTATAATTAGCTTAATTATGTTATCACTTTATTTCTTTACTAAGATATATCAAAAAAATGAGTTGGTTTTAAATTTATCCTTAGGGGTATATAGTATTAGCGCAGCATTATTTTTAGCAATGAATGATGAGATGCTAATAACCAAAATATTTACCAACTTATCTATGGAAAAAATATCTAATATAACTATGATTTTAGGAACTATTTCTACAATAGCCTTAATTATATATATAAATGAATATTACAAGATAGGTTTATCTAAAAAAGTAATAAAAAAAATTATATATATATATATTATAGGTTTAATTATTGTTTTTTCTTTACATATATTTAAAAAAATAGATTTTGGTAAGCTTCATGCTACTGTAGGAGTAATTATTATATTATTTTCTACTGGTATTATAATTAGAAATATAATAAATAAGATTGAAGGAACAAGATTTAATATATTAGCTCTTATAAGTATGCTTCTAATGATATTAGTAGGTATATATAATACATTTAGCTCGAAGCAAATAAATTTTTTATTCCCATTCTATGTAATTATATTTACTATAAGTCAAGCAATGTTATTATCATATAATTCTTTTAATTCGATGAAGGAAGTAGAGAAATTATCAAATGAATTAAAAATATTAGATAAGAGAAAAGATGATTTTCTAGAAACAATTTCTTATGAATTAAAGGTTCCATTAAAAGGGATATTAAATATAGCTAATTCACTTATAGATGGAGTTGCAGGAATATTAACAAGTGAGCAAGAAGAAAATATAGAGATGATATCTGTTACATCAAATAGGTTAAGTATATTAATAGAAGATATTTTAGATTATTACAAATTTACTAATGGATACATAAAAAATAAAAAGGAGATTGTTAATGTAAAAAGTATTCTTTTTCTAGTAATAAATATTATAGAGTATTCTTTTAAGGATCAGCCTATAATTATAGAAAATTCTATGTGTAATGAAACAATAATAGTTAGCGGAGATGAAAATAGGTTAAAACAGGTATTTTATAATTTAATAGATATAGTGTTAATATTTACAGAGAGAGGTTGCTTAAATGTAGATTTAAGAATTATAGATAATAATGCAGTTATAGCTATAAAAAATAAAGAGTTATATATAGAGGATAGAGAGTTTATAATTAATAGTATGAAAAATATAAACTGGAATAATAGGATATATAATGATAAAAAAAGATCTGATATAGGGTTATGGGTATCCAGTAGAATAATAGATCTTCATGAGGGGGAAATAAAATTTAGTTCTACAATTGAAGAAGGAACGGAATTTTTAGTCATTTTACCTGTTATTGATAATATAGATAAAATTAATGAGTATACAAATAGCTATATAGAAGAACGAATAGTAGTACAGAATGAGAATATAAATGTTAATAAACACACTAAACATTCAATACTACTTTTGGAAGCCAGTGAAATTAATAATAAGGTAATTAATAATTCTTTAAAAGAGGAAGGATACACTGTAAATAATATAAAATCCTCTGAAGAGTTAATGAATTTAATAGATAAAGGAATAAAAAATGATCTACTTATAATTAATTCATTTCAGCCCAATACCTCAGGATATAATTTGTTAAGATCAGTAAGAAATAAGTATGATTCTATAAGTCTACCTATACTTATGATAGTAGATAAAGCATATCCAGAAAATATATCCTTAGCACTTTATTTAGAAGCTACAGATGTACTTGTTGAACCGTATGATATAAGTGAACTTAAAGCAAGAGTTCATACATTAATACAGCTTAAAAATTCTATATCTGCTTTAATAGATTCGGAAATGGCATTTTTAAAGGCGCAAATAAAACCTCATTTTATCTTTAATGCATTAAGTGTTATATCATCATTAATAACAAGGAATCCAATTAGGGCTAAGGAATTACTTCTTGATTTTAGTGATTATTTAAGAAATAGTTTCGATTTTAGTGAAGGCGATAACTTAGTTACATTATCAAAGGAAATAGAGCTTACTAAGGCATACGTAGCAATAGAAAAAGAAAGATTTAAAAATAGACTTAAAATAAGTTTTTATATAGAAGCGGATATGAGTATAAAAATTCCTTCACTAATAATACAGCCAATTGTTGAAAATGCTATAAGGCATGGGGTATTAAATAAATTAGAAGGAGGTAATATAAATATAAGAATATATAAAAGCTTAGATAATTTGATTATTAATATAAAAGATGATGGGGTAGGTATATCAGAAGAAAAAGTGAAAAAAATAATAAGTGGGAAAGATGATAAAGCTGGAGTTGGAATAAAGAATATTAATAGTAGATTAATTAGAGCCTATGGCAAAGGATTATCAATGAAAAGTGCTATAGGGTATGGAACAGAAGTAGAAATAAAAATTCCAATTCGCTAAGAAACTTTTTATGAGAGGTGAAGAATGATAAGATCAATAATAATTGATGATGAGGAAAGTACTATTGAAGAAGTTAAGGAAATTATTGAAAGTTTTAAAAGCATAAAGGTTACATTTACAGCTAGTAATCCATTTAAGGCATTAGAGATAATCGAAAATAATGAGATACAAGTAGCTTTTTTAGATATAGATATGCCAGGGATGAATGGAATAACATTAGCAGAGAAGATAAGCAGTATAAGGCCTAATATGGAAATAGTCTTTATAACAGCATATAATCAATATGCGTTAGAGGCTTTTGAAGTTAATGCTATAGACTATATATTAAAACCAGTAAGAAAAGCACGTGTAGAAAAGTCTATAAATAAAATCCTCAAAGTAATAAATGAAAATTCAAAAGAAGAAAATAAAATGGTAAAAATAAAAACTTTTAATAAGTTTGAGGTTATAATAAATAATATCCCAATAAAGTGGAGAACTTTAAAGGATAAGGAACTGTTTGCATATTTAATTGAAAATATAAATAATCCCATTCATAAAGAAAAGATAATAGAAGATTTGTGGCAAGATATAGACATAAAGAATGCTTTAATATATCTACAAAGTTCGATTTATAGAATAAGAAAAATATTAAGTAGCATAGGATATAATGATTGTATAAAATATGCAAATAATTGTTATACAATGAATAAGATCAATTTAGATTGTGATATTTGGATATATAAAAAATACTTACATATTAGTTATGAAATATGTGAATCTAATATAAGTACTTATGAAAGTATATCTTATTTATATAAGGGGGATTATTTGGAAGAAGAAGGATATATATGGGCCATAAATACATTGGAAAATATTAAGAATAAATATTTAGAATTACTTAGGCGATTAGGTGAATATTATATAAGTATAGAAAATTATAATAAAGCTATTGGGCATTTGGAGAAAATAATTGAAGTTGATCCATATTTTGATTCAGGAGTTAAGCTTTTATTCAAATTATATTATTATAAAAGTGATGTACATAATTTAAATAAACAATTTTTAAAAGCCAATAAAGTAGCTGAAGAAAAATATGGACTTGATTTAAATAAAAATTTAATAGATTATTACAATCAACTTAAAGAAAAGCTCTAATTTGGAGCTTTTTTTATTTTATAAGTATTTAATAATAATTACTATTAATAGATATAAAATGTTTAGAATTTGTTTAGAGCAATAATATAATATATAAAGGTATAAAAATTTAATAAAGAAGGAGGAGGAAAAATGAGAGGAAATAAAAAAAAGAGAAAAAGCATAGCATTAATATTAGCAACATTATTTATTAGTAATCTAATTGATGTTGGAAATATTGTTAAAGCAGAAGATAACAATGTAAATATTTCTTTAAAGCCTCAATATAATGCGGATATAGTTCTTACTGTTGAAGATTCAAATGTAGATCCATCGAATTTTGAAAAGGATTTGAAAAGCAAGTTACAAGAATTTGGAGTAAATGATTCAAGAATCAAAATAACAGGATTAAGCGCAAAAGAAGTAAGTGCAGAAGATACCTTTGCCTGGAAGATATATGATCATAAAGGGAATTGGGGAGAAGACAATTATCCAAATGGAGATGGACAATTAAATCCAGCTAATAATCAGCATATTATAGTAAAAAATTCAGGCAAAAACATAACATTTTATGGATATGGTAAACCATCCTATAAGGATTTTATGTTTATGGAGAATAATTCTACTTCAAAGAAAACATTCGATTTTGAAATTAATGAAAGTGGGATAAGCTATCATAGTATGGAAGGTGGGGGATTTTTATTTAATTCTAAAATTGAAAATAATCTCCTAAGTGGATATTGCATATTATTCGAAGAAAGTGGAGTATCACTTTACAAGATTAATTCAATAAATGTTGATAATTTTCATAATTTTGATGGGTATGTACCACTATCAAGTTATCCAGGAATAACATTAGTTAAAAGATATCAAAAAGATTCTTCAAAAAATCATACTATAAAGATAGAGGTTGACGAAAATTCTATTAGCATGTGGGATAATGGAAATAAGACTATAAACTCAGAAAAGTTAGATTCCAAGTTTGGAAATAGCTTTGGACCAATAGCTAGTTACACAAAGCATAGTTGTAATGAGTTATCTTATTTCTCATTTAATAATTTATCAATGAAAACTACTAATGTTGTTAAATTTAAGGATTTATTAAGACAGCCTAAATGGGATTTAAATTCAAAAAGATTTGTTGTTAACTTAAATGATACTTCTGATGAAGATTTTCTTAATGCAAATACATATTCAGAAATTCAATCAAGGATAATCAGCGAAAATATACATTATCTAGGATGGGGAACAAATGCTAATAAATCTGAAGCAGATGATTTAATAGCTAAGAATGATGGACATGGGCTTTATGTTGATAATTCAGATTATGCAGCATCAATAAATAAGATAGCAAAGTATATTTATGATAACTTAAAGCAAGAAAGTTCAGGAGAAACTAAGGTATTAGTTGGACAACCTATGGATGTAGCTGTAAATCCAGAAAGTCTAAAGCAGAATACTGCAGATGATCAATATCCTTATGGTGGCTGGAAGCTAAATCATAATGAAGAATATTATGAAAATAATATGGGTAAAGCAACATTTGATGGGCAGTATATGGATAACCTAGATATGATATTTGAAAAGGTTGGTGAATACGATATAACCTTTAAGGATAATATAGTTAGTCCAAATAAAGTATATGCTCACAGAAGACCTATAGCAAATTTTGATGCTAATATAGCGAATTCAAATGGCACTTATACCGTATCAATTAATGAAAGCTCTTATGATGAAGATGCTAAGGGTCAAGAAGATAGGGGCATAAAGGAAAAGATATGGAGATGGAGAGAAGCTTCATCAAGTACTTGGATTAATGGACAAATTGATCAAAATTTAGAGGCTGATAAACAATATTTAGTTGAACTTACAGTTAAGGATTATGATGATGCCTTAAGCATCCCTTTAGTTAAATATATTTCAACTAAAACTGATAATACAGAAAAACCATTAGCTAACTTTATACTAACACCATCAATATTCTATAAGCCTTTAATGAAGGATATAACTATAGTAGATAATAGTTATGATCCTCAGGGCAAGACAATAACTGATAGATTATGGACTGTAGAGAAAGATGGAAAAGTAGTATATTCAGGAGCAACTCCAATGCTTGATTTTTCTGCTAAAGAAGAAGGACAGTACACAGTTTCATTAAAAGTGAAGACCACAATTTGGTCAGAAAGTTTTTCAAGAACTTTTACTGTGAAAGATGTACAAGGTCAAGTAAATGAAGCAAGTGGAGATGTATCTATAATATATGCTCAAGGAGATAATGCAGATAGTGTTACTAAAAACTTAGGATTACCTACTACGGGAACTAATAATACTCTAGTTAGATGGAAATCAAGTGATACATTAATAACACAGGCTGGAAAAGTTTCAAGACCAGCATTCCTATCTGGAGATAAAACAGTAACCTTAACTGCGACCTTATATAATAATGGAGTGACTTCAACAAAAACATTTAATGTTAAAGTTAAAGCATTGCCAAATAATGCTCCTATAATAAAAGATTTTGAGAAAATTGGATATATAAATCAAACTGTACAATTTGAAGAGGATAATTTTACATCTAACTATAGCGATATTGAGAATAGTGATGAAGTATCAATAAAAATTATTTCATTACCTTCAAATGGGAAACTTCTTAACAATGAAGTAGATGTTAAAGTAAATGATATAATTTTAATTTCCGACATTTCAAAAATTACATTTATTCCAACAAAAGATTTTGTGGGAATTTCAACATTGATTTATCAAGGATTTGATGGGTATGATTATTCAGAAAATACTAAAATGACTATAAATATTAAAGATAATATTCCACCAGTTGCAACATCAGTATCTATAGAATCAAGCAATAGTAATAAAAGTTATGCTAAGGCAGGAGATACTATTAAGATTAGATTTACATCAAGTAAGGTATTATCTGAAACACCTAAAGTAAATATTTTAGGCAATGAAATAATAGCAACTAGCACTTCGGAAAAATCATATGAGGTAGTTTATACTATCAAAACAGAAGATACACAAGGAATAATTAACTTTAATATAAGCAAGTTAAAAGATAATTATGGAAATGAATCTGAAAATATAAGCAATACTACAGACAATAGCTATGTTATATTAGATACAATTGCACCAGTTATAGATGGAGCAATTGAAGGAAGAAGTTATAAACCAGGGGTTATAATAACTTCAAATGAAGGAAGGTTAACACTAAATAATTCATCGTTTGTCTCAGGAAGTAAGATAGATGAAGATGGAATATATACTGCTATTGCTGTAGATGCAGCGGGTAATTCTAGTCAATTAAGCTTTGAAGTAGATGGGGTTCCACCAGTAATATCAAATGTGGAAGACAACACTAATTATAATGTTTCTGTGAATCCTATATTTAATGAAGGTACAGCATTGTTAAATGGTAAAGAATTTATATCAGGAGCACAAGTGTATAAAGAAGGAACTTATAACTTAGTAGTAACAGATAGAGCAGGAAATGTTTCAACAGTTACATTTGCTATTGATAAAACACCACCTGTAATTCAAGATGTACTTGAAGGTGGACAATATAATAAAGATGTGAATCCTACATTTAATGAAGGAACAGCAACATTAAATGGAAAACCATATAATAGTGGGACTTCTATAACTAATGAAGGTACTCACACTATAGTGGTTATAGATAAAGCTGGAAATAAATCAGAGGTAACATTTATTATAGATAAAACTGCACCTATAATTACAGGGGCAGAAGATGGGAAATACTATAATAATGATAGAAGGGTTGAATTTAATGAAGGAGTGGCACTATTAGATGAAAGAGAATTTACTAGTGGTACTACTATAAAAGACGAGGGAGAACACCTATTAACTGTAGTAGATGCAGCAGGTAATCAATCAAGTATTAAATTTGTAATAGACAAAACTAATCCAGAAATATATGGAGTAGAAAATGAAGTTAGTTACAAAGATAAAGTAGTTATAACATTTAATGAAGGAGAAGCTTTATTAAACGGTAGTAAATTCAATAATGGTGCTGAAGTTATTGAAGAAGGTACTTACACTATAGTTGTTACTGATAAGGCAGGGAATTCTACTACAAAAACTTTTGTAATAGATAAAACAAAACCAGTTGTTACTAAGATTAAAGATGGTGAAACATATAAGGAAGATATGACCCCAGAATTTAATGAAGGAATAGCAACATTAAATGGAAAACCATATACACCAGGAACTAAGATAGATAAAGATGGAGAGTATACTTTAGTAGTAACTGATAATGCAGGAAATGAAACCGTAGTTAAATTTACAATTGATAAATCGATGCCATTAACTTTAAATATTAATGGTAAGGTTTATTCCTCTAAGGGTGTTGTAGAAAATGCTAAAATAATTCTTGTTGATGTAGATGGAAGAATAGTTGATACTACAACTTCATCTAAGGATGGAAGCTATAGCTTTAAAAATGAAAAAGTAGGACTTTATAAGGTAGTAGCTAATAAAGAGGGAACAGAGCAAAGTGTAGATGTAAATTTACAACCATCTAAACCAACAGATAAGGAAAAAGTAGTAGATATATATCTATCAAAATATAGAGTTATAATAACTGCTGATCCAAATTCAATAGTTGGAGATGGAGAAGATAAAACAACGTTAAAAGTTACAGTTTTAGATGAAAATAACAATCCAGTACCACAGAAGAGTGTAACAGTAGAAGTTTCAAATGGATCACTATTAAATGGAGATACAGTTGTGACAGATAAAGATGGAAATGCTTTATTTACATTACAATCATCTAAAGTAACTGGGGATGACATGGTTACAGTAACAGTTTCAGCTAAAGTAAATGGGTTAGATGTTCCGGTAGAAAACAATGCAGTACTTCATTTTGCACCAGGAAGCATAAAAGGGGTAGTTGTTGATAATAATACAGGATTACCTATTTCAGATGCAGTAGTAGAAGTATCAAAAGATTTTGATAACAATGGAATACCAGAATTCTATGCTAAGGTAACTACAAAAGCAGATGGTAAATATAAGATTGCTATACCAAAGGGAAATGTAGTATATGATGTTAAGATAACAAAACCTATTAAGATAGGTAATCAAACAAAAATGATAACATTCCATCAAAAGACCAATGCTGGAGCAGTTACATCAGAAGGAAAAGAAAATTATAACGCATCAAATACTGTTACAGGACTTCTTTTATTAAAAGATCCAAATGGTGATATTAAATCAATTAATAATTATTCAAACTATAAAGTAATGATAGTAGATGAAAATGGAAACTCAGTTAGTGGAATCACTGAGGAAGTAAATCTAAACGATGAAGTTAATGATGGAATATTTAACTTCAGTGGATTAGAGAAGAATAAAGTATATTATGCAAATGTATATTATAATTTAGCAAATGGATTAAAGATAAAAGTTGGTTCTTCAAAAATAAAAGTTAATAATGATGGAGAGATAAATATAGCAACTTGTTTAATAGATCCATATGGAGATATTACAGATAAAGAAACAGGAAAATTAATAGCCGGAGCGCATGTTAAGTTATACTATGCGAATACAGAAAGAAACAAGGAAAAGGGGATAAAACCAGATACATTAGTAGAATTACCAACTGTTAATGATTTCCCACCAGCTGATAATTTAAATCCTCAATTTAGTGATATTAATGGTAAATATGCTTGGATGGTATTCCCTTACACAGATTATTATATAGTAGCTACAGCGGATGGTTATGAAAAATATGTAAGTGGTACTATTTCAGTAGAAGAAGAAATTGTTAGACATGATATACAAATGACACCAATAAAAGCAACTGATAACATTGATAATAATACAGATAAGGGGAACGTAGAAAATACTAAGTATGATAGCCTAGTAAACACTGGTTCATCTTTTGATAGTAAGCTATTAATAGTTTTAGGTGCTATGATGATAGCATCAGGTATATTTGTATATAGAAGAAAATCAATTATTAAGTAATTCTTATAAAATTTAGAAATCTAAAAAATAAAAATCTACTTTTGAAAATCTTAATTAATATAAAAATTAAGCGATCTATCCTTATGGATAGGTCGTTTAATTTTTTACTCTAAATACTCTGCAATAATTGGTTTCTAAATTATATAATAATAGGAAACAAAAAATAGAATAATGAATATTATAGAAAGATTAAATGATATATGATTTAAATTTCTCTATTTAATCTAAATAGTCTATAACTACTAACTTTAAGGTGTAATTAGGATATAAGTTACTAACTGAAATATATAGGAGAATGTATGTTTATAAAGTTTGAGAATATTAATAATAAGAAGCTTATAGATGTTAGAACAAAATCAGAATTTTTAAATATGAATATGACAGAATATAATATTCCAGTAATAGATGAAGAGCAGCACAACATGATAAAGCGATTTTATCCATTTGCTATTTTTATAATAATAAAAAGCATAATAAAAAATAGAGAAATAATAAGAAAAAGGTTGTTAGAAATATCAAATAACAAAAGAGAAGAAGTTATAATAGCTTGTTCAAGAGGGCGATTAAGAAGTCCAATAACTTATATATATGCAAGGTTTATAGGAATAAGATGTAGAATTCTATGGGGAGGATTAAAGCAAAGATATTTATTAAAAAAGGATATTAATTAGTTAAAGTAATTTTATTTAATATCCTTTTTTATTTAAATATATGTTATAAAAATAACTATTATGGACAAGATTTAGTAAAAGGTTTACAATTATAATGAAATATTAATATAACGATAATGAAATAGAATGATTTTTTATTTCAATATACGAAATTATGTATATTAAAACTACAAATAAGCAAGAATGTTTTCTTAAATTTATATAGAAGACTTTAAAACATAATAAATCAGGGGAGATGATTTTATGAATACTATAGTTTGTATTAAACAGGTACCAGGGACCTCAAAGGTTGAAGTAGATGAAAAAACAGGAGTTCTAAAAAGAGATGGAATAGATACAAAAATGAATCCATATGATCTTTATGCACTAGAAACTGCCTTTAAAATTAAAGAAGAAAAGGGTGGGAATATAAGTGTAATAAGCATGGGGCCACCTCAAGCTATGGAAGTAATAAGAGAAGCATTTTCAATGGGAGCTGACAGTGGTGTATTAATATCAGATAGAAAGTTTGCTGGAGCAGATGTTTTAGCAACATCATATACAATATCACAAGGAATAAGAAAAACTGGGGATTTTGATTTAATTATTTGTGGTAAACAAACAACTGATGGAGATACAGCTCAAGTAGGTCCAGAAATGGCTGAATATTTAGGAATTCCGCATGTAGCAAATGTTAGAAGCATATTAAAGATAGAAGACGATTATATAACAGTAGAAATGGACATGCCGAATACTGTAGAGGTTGTAGATGTTAAATATCCTTGTTTATTAACTGTAGAAAAGGATATATTTGAACCAAGATTACCCTCATATAAGAAAAAAATAGAATCAAAAGATAGAGAAATTAAAGTAATATCATTGAAAGATTTTGAAGATAAAGATGAAAATAAATATGGTTTAAATGGATCACCAACTCAAGTTGAAAGAATATTTCCTCCTGAATCTAATTCTAGTCATGAAAAGTGGAATGGAGATTCAGACGAAATAAGCAAAAATATATTTAATAAGCTAAAAGAATTAAAGTTTGTTTAGGAGGAAAATATATGTCTAAATTAGTTGTAAATCAAGATAAAGTAGTAAATATAGATGAAATTATAAAAATTTGTCCATTTGGAGCCTTAGAAAATAATAATGGGAAATTAGATATTAATTCTAATTGCAAGATGTGTAAGCTATGTGTGAAAAAGGGTCCAAAAGGTGCAGTAGAATATATAGAAGAAGAAAAAATATTAATAGATAAAAGTAAATGGAAAGGTATAGTAGTATATGTTGATCATGTAGATGGAGATATACACCCTGTTACATTTGAACTTATAGGAAAAGCAAGAGAGCTAGCAAGTAAAGTAAAACAAGAGGTTTATTGTATATTTATAGGTCATAATATAAGTGAAAAAGCAAAAGAATTATTACATTATGGAGTAGATAAGGTATACGTATATGACAATGAAAGTCTTAACAATTTTAGAATAGAACCATATACAGCAATGTTTGAAAATTTTATAGATGAAGTTAAGCCATCAGTAGTATTAGTTGGTGCAACTACAGTAGGAAGATCATTAGCACCAAGAGTAGCTGCGAGATATAGAACAGGACTAACAGCAGACTGTACAGTTTTAGATATAAAGGAAAATACAGATTTAGTACAAATAAGACCAGCTTTTGGTGGAAATATAATGGCTCAAATAATCACTCCAAATTCAAGACCTCAATTAGCAACAGTTAGATATAAGGTTATGTCTGCTCCAGAAAGAAGTAAAGAGACAACAGGAGAAATAGTAATTTGTGATGTTGATAGAGATAAATTATTTTCAAATATAGATGTAAAAAGTGTAGTAGCTAAAAAGAAAGAACATAGCATATCAGAAGCGGATGTTTTAGTTGTAGCTGGAAGAGCGATAAAGTCAGAGAAAGATATGATGATGATAAGAGAGTTAGCAGAGTTACTGGGAGGAGAAGTTGCAGTTACTAGACCTCTAATTGAAGCTGGATGGGAAGATGCCAGTAAGCAAGTTGGATTAAGTGGAAGAACTGTTAGAGCTAAACTTATAATAACATGTGGGGTATCTGGAGCAGTTCAATTTACAGCAGGAATGAATAATTCAGACTATATATTTGCTATAAATAATGATGATAAGGCACCTATATTTAAAGTTGCTCATTATGGAATAGTAGGAGATGTATATGAGATAGTTCCTAAGTTAATCCAAAAGATTAAGGAAAATGGAGGGGAAAAGTATGCAATATAATAAGGTTTTAGAAAAGAATATAGAAGATATAAAAAGCATTGTAAAAGATGATGATAGAATATTTTATGGAAAAAATATAAATGAAGATTACAGTCATGATGAATTAGGATTTGTTAGAAAGCTTCCAGAGTTAGTAATTAAGGTTTCTACAACAGAAGAAGTGTCTAGTATTATGAAGTATGCCTATGAAAATAATATACCTGTTACAGCAAGGGGATCAGGAACGGGCTTAGTTGGAGCATGTGTACCTCTTAAAGGAGGAATAATAATTGATTTAAGTGGAATGAACAATATATTAGAACTAGATGAAGAAAACTTAACTTTAACAGTAGAGCCAGGGGTTTTACTTATGGAAATATCAAAGTTTGTTCAAGATAATGATTTATTTTATCCACCAGATCCAGGTGAAAAAACAGCAACAATAGGTGGAAATATAAGTACTAATGCAGGCGGAATGAGAGCTGTTAAATATGGAGTAACAAGAGATTATGTAAGAGGACTAGAAGTTGTAACTCCTAAAGGTGAAATATTAAATCTTGGAGGAAAAGTGGTTAAAAATAGTTCAGGATATAGTATAAAAGATTTAATAATAGGCTCAGAAGGGACTTTGGGAATAATAACAAAGGCAACGTTAAAGTTACTACCATTACCTAAGAAGGCAATAAGTTTATTAGTTCCATTTAAAGAACTAGAAACTGCAATTGAAACTGTACCTAAAATAATTAAATCAAAAGCAGTTCCAACAGCTATTGAGTTTATGCAAGGTGAAGTAATACTTGCAGCAGAAGAGTATCTAGGTAAAAAGTTCCCAGATCATAGTTCAGATGCCTATTTATTATTAACTTTTGACGGTAATTCAAAGGAAGAAATAGAAAAGAATTATGAAAAAGTTGCAGATATATGCTTAAAAGAGGGTGCTATAGATGTATTCATATCAGATACAGAAGAAAGGCAAGAAGCAATCTGGTCTGCAAGAGGAGCCTTTTTAGAAGCTATAAAATCATCTACAACCGAGATGGACGAAGTAGATGTAGTAGTTCCAAGAAATAAAGTAGCTGGTTTTGTAAAATTTACTCATAAGCTTCAAAAAGAGTATGAAATAAGAATAAAAAGTTTTGGACATGCTGGAGATGGAAATTTACACATATATATTTTAAAAGATGATTTAAGTGAAGAAGAATGGCAAACAAAACTTAACAATGTAATGAAGAGAATGTATGATGAAGCTAAAGAATTATCAGGACAAGTTTCTGGAGAACATGGTATAGGATATGCTAAAAGGGAATATTTAAGTGATTCTTTAAGTGATGAGAATATTGAAATTATGAGAGGAATAAAAGCAGTTTTTGATCCTAAAAATATACTAAACCCAGGAAAAGTATGTTATTAAAATAAATAAAAATAGCTTAGTAATAAAAAATACTAAGCTATTTTTATTTGTCTTAAATATTTATTTATAATATAAGTATTTATTCATATTTTCTTCATCAAAATTGTTTAATATAAGTCTATAGAAAAATAATTTAAAGGGGTTGATATAAAAAAGTATTTGTAAATATAAATATTCAAAATAATATTAGGAGAGTGTTAATATGAATTGTCATAGAGGAAATAATGAAAGTAAATCTGATGTTAAGCATAATAATTTTAAATATTTACTGCATATGATACTTTGTTGTGGATTGCCTATAATTATTGTGTCTTTATTACCAATAATATCTAAGGTATTTCCTAAAATAAGTGGATTACTTGGATTAATAGCACCATTTATATGCCCACTAATGATGCTATCAATGGTAATAATGATGTCTAGAGGAAAGAAAAAGAACTGTTGTGGAAATGATAGTAGTAAAGAATTATTAGAAAATGGACCGAAATAATGTAAATTTAAATTCCCTAATGATATTTACTATCATTAGGGAATTTATAGTTAATTCATAAAAATAATTATACAATCAATCTATATATTAATACAGAAATATATAACTTTATAGAATTTTATGTTTTATCGTTAAATATAATATAAAGATAGCCAAGTAGTAGGAGGATGGAATGAAGGAGAGTGAAGGATTTTATACTTTTAATAATTACTTAAAAAATGATAGTAGACTAATTACAGCTTCAATGGAAGATTACATAGAGATGATATATAGATTATCAGAAGAAAAGGGGTTTACAAGAGTAGGTGATTTATCAAAAGCATTAAATGTAAAGCCAGCATCAATAACAAAGATGATAAAAAAACTAGACGATCTTAATCTAGCCAATTATGAAAGGTATGGATATATAAAACTAACTGAAAATGGAACTAGTTATGGTAAATATTTATTAAATAGACATAATACTGTTGAAAAGTTTTTACAGGTATTAGGAGTAAAAAAATACTTACTACATGAAACAGAGAAAATAGAGCATGTCTTAAGTAAAGAAACATTTGAAAGAATAATTAACTTTATAGATGTAATTGAAAAGCATCCAGAAATAAAGAGTACTTTAGATAATAA
Organism: Clostridium sartagoforme; assembly: GCF_039521405.1. NCBI lineage: Bacteria > Bacillati > Bacillota > Clostridia > Eubacteriales > Clostridiaceae > Clostridium > Clostridium sartagoforme. The sequence goes on along the minus strand of NZ_BAAACH010000010.1, from coordinate 41,468 downwards.
TGTGATTTTAAAAAGTGATAATAGAATATAATAAAATTATCATCTCTTAATAATTTGTTTAAATACCAAATTTAATGGAATAATAATCAAAGAGGTGATATTTTTATGAAATCAGTTTGGAGTAGAAATTATAAAATAAAGGAAAGAGAAGCTTTAAAAAGTGATATAGAAGTCGAAGCTGTTGTTATAGGAGCAGGAATAACAGGATTATTAACTGCATATATGCTAAAAGAAAGAGGAATAAATGTTGTAGTTATAGAAAGAGGAAAAATATTAAGTGGGAATACCAAAAATACTACGGCTAAAATAACAATACAACACGATATAATATATAATAAGTTAATTAAGGAGTTCGGAGAAGAAAATGCAAAAAGATATGCTAAAGCAAATCAATTAGCAATAGAAACTTATAATGATATAATTGAAGCCAATAAAATAGATTGTGACTTCAAAAGAGAGGATGCATATATATATAGCTTAAATAATTCAAGAAAAATAGAAAGTGAATATAAAGCAGCTATTAAAATAGGAATAGATGCAGAATTAGTAGATGAAATTGAGTTACCATTTAAAATAGCTAAGGCTGTAAAATTTAAAAATCAAGCACAATTTAATCCAATTAAATTTTTAAATTATATAGCAAAGGATTTGACAATTTATGAAGATACAACAGCTATAGATATAAAAGAGGATACTGTAATAACTAAACATGGAAAGATTAAAGCTAAAAGTATAGTAGTTGCAACTCACTTTCCAATTATAAATGTTCCAGGATACTATTTTTTAAGAATGCATCAAGAAAGATCTTATGTAATTGCACTAGAAAATGCTCAAATAGTTAACGGAATGTATAAAGATGAAAATACAGCTGGATATTCATTTAGAAGATATAAGGATTTATTAATTTTGGGTGGATCAGATAAAAGAACAGGAAATAATGAATCAGGAGGTTGTTATAATAATCTTAGAGAATTTGCTAAAAAGGTTTATCCTACTGCTATAGAAAAATACAATTGGTCAGCACAAGATTGTATGACATCTGATGGAATACCATATATAGGAGTATATTCTAAAGAAATGCCAAATGTTTATGTAGCTACTGGCTTTAACAAATGGGGAATGACATCATCTATGGTTTCAGCAATAATAATAAGTGATATGATAACTGGCGAAGAAAATGATTTTTGTAAAATATTTTCGGAAAATAGATTTGATATTACAGCTTCAATAAAAAATTTAGTTAGAGATGGAGTAGAAACAGCATATAATTTTATAGCTCAAAAAATAAGCCTTCCAATGGAAACTATAGAGAATGTAAATAATGGAGAAGGAGAAACAATTATTTATAATGGGGAAAAGGTAGGAGTATATAAAGATAATGATGGAAAGATATATACAGTTTCTACAAAATGTCCACATTTGGGTTGTGAATTAAAGTGGAATGTTGATGATTCATCTTGGGATTGTCCTTGTCATGGATCAAGATTTGACTATAAGGGAAACTTATTAGATTCACCAGCTATTAAGGAACTAAAATATGAAAAATAGTAAATATAATAAAAAGGGATTTTTTGAAGGATGGTACTTTAAGCACCAATGTGATGATAGAAGTATAGCATTTATTCCTGGAGTAAATATAGATAGAAATGGTTTGAAGTATGCATTTATTCAAATAATAACTAATGAAAAAACATATAATATAAAGTATGATTTTAAAGACTTTTCAATAAGTAAGGATAAATTAACTATTAAGATAAAAGATAATTTATTTTCCAAAAATGGTTTAATATTAAATGTAGTAAGTAATGAAATAAAAGTAAAAGGCAAGTTAACTTATGAAAATCTTACTCCAATTAAAGGAGATATAATGGGACCATTTGCTTTATGTCCTTTTATGGAGTGTAATCATGGAATAATAAGTTTGCATCATATGGTTAGTGGAAAATTAAGTATAAATAATGAAGATGAAATTATAGAAAATGGAATTGGATATATAGAAAAAGATTGGGGCAGTTCGTTTCCTAAGTCATATTTATGGGTTCAAGGAAATGATTTTAAAAATGAAAAAGCAAGCATTATGGTTTCTATTGCCGATATTCCATTTTTAGGACTTGAATTTAAGGGCTGTATAGCATGTGTTTTGTATAAGGGCAAAGAATATAGATTAGCAACTTATAATGGAGTAAAAATAATTAATTATAATGAAGGAGGATTAATAATAAAAAGAGGAAAATATAAATTAGAAATAGAAATTAACGAGAATTATCCTCAAAAGTTATTGGCACCAGATGGTGGAGAAATGAAAAGAACTATTTATGAAAACATATCATGTACTTCAATATATAAGTTTTACATAAAAAATAAAATAATTTTTAATTTAGAAAGCAAAAATGCAAGCTTTGAATATGTACCAGTTAGCAATTAAAATTTTATAAGTATGATTAAAAAATTTTAATATATTTTAGTAGAATTTAGGTAACAGGTAACAGGTAACAGGCAATAGATAGCAGGTAACAGATAAAAAATAAGAAATTAAAAAAAGAAAAAACCAATATGGGTTTTTTCTTTTTCATTTCATAGTTTAAAAGAAACTTTACACTAATTACATTGATTTATGGAAAGTTCTGTTTATAACATCTAATTGTTGTTCTCTTGTTAACTTAATGAAGTTTACAGCGTATCCTGAAACTCTTATAGTTAATTGAGGATATAATTCTGGGTGCTCCATAGCATCTAATAGAGTTTCTCTATCAAATACATTTACATTTAAGTGATGAGCATTTTGACCAAAATATCCATCCATTAATGAACTTAAATTCTTAATTCTGTCTTCAGGGTTTTTACCTAAAGCATCTGGAATTATTGAGAAGGTATTTGATATACCATCTTGTGAATGTTCATATGGTAATTTAGCAACTGAGTTTAATGATGCTAATGAACCACTGTTATCTCTTCCATGCATTGGGTTAGCACCTGGAGCAAATGGTTCTCCAGCTTTTCTACCATCAGGAGTAGTACCAGTCTTTTTACCATAAACAACATTTGAAGTTATAGTTAATACTGATTGAGTGTGATAAGCATTTCTATAAGTCTTATTTTGTCTGATCTTATTCATCATATTTTCAACTAAATAAACTGCTATATCATCAACTCTATCATCATCATTTCCGTATTTAGGGAAATCGCCTTCAACTTCAAAATCTATAGCAACACCTTCTTCATTTCTTATAGGTTTTACTTTAGCATATTTAATAGCAGATAGTGAGTCAGCACAAACTGAAAGTCCAGCTATACCACAAGCCATTGTTCTAAATACATCTCTATCATGAAGTGCCATTTGTAATTTTTCATATGAATATTTATCATGCATATAGTGGATAACATTTAAAGTATTAACATAAAGGTTAGCTAACCAATCTGTCATTATTTCAAATTTCTCCATTACTTCATCATAATTTAAATATTCGCTAGTTATTGGAGCTAATTTTGGACCAACTTGCATTCCATATTTTTCATCTTTACCACCATTTATAGCATAAAGTAAAGTTTTTGCTAAGTTAACTCTAGCACCAAAGAATTGCATTTGTTTACCAACTCTCATTGCAGATACACAACAAGCAATTGCATAATCATCTCCCCAGTAAGGAGCCATTAAATCATCATTTTCATATTGAACTGAACTTGTATCAATAGAAACTTTTGAGCAGAAATCCTTAAAGCCTTGAGGTAATCTTGTTGACCAAAGTACAGTTAAGTTAGGTTCTGGTGATGGTCCTAAAGTATATAGTGTATTAAGAATTCTGAAAGAGTTCTTAGTAACTAATGTTCTTCCATCTAATCCCATACCGCCGATTGATTCAGTAACCCAAGTTGGATCTCCTGAGAATAAATCATTGTACTCTGGAGTTCTTAAGAATTTAACAAGTCTTAATTTCATAACAAAATGGTCAACTAATTCTTGAGCATCCTCTTCTGTTATTAAACCAGCTTTTAAGTCTCTTTCTATATATATATCTAAGAAAGTAGATGTTCTACCAAGAGACATTGCAGCACCATTTTGATCTTTTATAGCTCCTAAGAAACCAAAATATAACCATTGGATTGCTTCTCTTGAATTAGTAGCAGGTTTTGAAATATCTAATCCATAAGTTTGAGCTAAGCCTTTTAATTCTTTTAAAGCTACAATTTGATCAGAAAGTTCTTCTCTTAATCTAATTACATCTTCATCTATAACTCTAACTTCTAAGCTTTTCTTTTGAGCAATTTTATCTTCTATTAGTCTATCTACTCCATATAGAGCAACTCTTCTATAATCACCTATTATTCTTCCTCTACCATAAGCATCAGGAAGTCCAGTTATAACACCAGATTTTCTTGCTAATCTCATTTCATCAGTATAAGCATCAAATACACCTTGATTATGGCTTTTTCTATATTTAGTAAATATTTCTGAAATTCTTGGACTTACTTCATAGCCATATGATTTAGCAGCATTTTCAGCCATTCTTACACCACCAAAAGGCATAACAGCTCTTTTTAGTGGAGCATCAGTTTGAACACCAACTATTTTTTCAAAAGCCTTATCAATATAACCGGCTTTGTATTCGTTAATTCCAGAGATAGTTTCAGTATCAATATCTAAAACACCATTTTCTCTTTCTTTTACAAATAATTCACTTACTTCATTCCATAGAGTTTTGGTAGCATCTGTTGCACCAACTAAAAAGCTGTCATTACCGTTGTATGGAGTGTAGTTTAATTGTATAAAGTTTCTAACATCAATAGATTTAGTCCATTGACCTTCTTTAAAATTAATCCATTCTTGATTCATATATTGCACCCCTTTTTCAAACAATTCAAAACATTCAGAATTTACTGGAAAAATATTATTAATAAAGAATGTTTCTCAAATAGATTTTATCATTAAAGTCAACTAGTTTCAACCGCTATAATTATAATTTTGATAATATAATTATAAAATTGATAAATTGATAAATAAGTGATTATAATCACAAAATATAAAAAAGTTTATATTTTTTAGTTTGTTGAAGGTATTTGACTTAAAAAATGAATGAAAGTGAATTTTTTTGAACGAAAATGCTTGAAAACATTTACTAAAAGGTGTATTATAAATTTGGAGGTGATATTTAGTGCTAACAGAAGAAAGACATAAAATTATATTAGAACAATTAAGTACCAATTCCGCTGTATATGTGAGCGAACTTGTAGAAATGCTAAATACCTCAGAATCTACTATAAGAAGAGATTTGAATTATTTACATAAAGAAGGAAAACTAAATAAGGTACATGGAGGGGCTACATTATTAGAGAAAGATTTTAATACACAAGATGATTTAGTATCAACAAGAGAAACATTAAATGTTATTGATAAATCTATAATTGCAAAATATTCAGCAAGTCTTATAAAAAAAGGTGATTTTGTATATATAGATTCAGGTACAACAACAAATTTAATAATTGATTTTCTAAAAGAAAAAGATGCTATATATGTTACTAATGGAATAAATCAAGCTAAAAAGCTGATAAGTAATGGATTTACAACTTATATACTTGGTGGGGAAATAAAGATATCAACAGAGGCAGTAGTTGGAGTTGAAGCCATAAATAACTTAAAAAGATATAATTTTACTAAAGGCTTTTTTGGAACAAATGGAATATCAGAATATAGAGGATATACAACACCAGATATAAAAGAAGCATTAGTCAAAGAAGAAGCAATAAAAAGGACAAGAAATCCATATATATTAGCAGACCAAACAAAGTTTAATTCAATTAGCTCAATAACTTTTGGAGAAATAGATGAAGCAGTTATAATAACAACATTATTAGAAGATAGTAGTTATTATAAAAAGGCAGAAATAGTGGAGGTTTTAAAACTATGATTTATACTATAACTTTTAATCCGGCGTTAGATTATGTTGTGAGAGTTCATGATTTTAAGTTAGGAGAGGTAAATAGAACATCTTACGAAGAGGTTTATCCAGGAGGAAAAGGAATAAATGTTTCTATAGTATTAAAAAACTTAGATGAAAAAAATATAGCACTTGGGTATATAGCAGGTTTTACAGGAGATGAAATAGAGAGGAAGGTAAAATCTTTTGGATGCAGTACAGATTTTATAAAGCTTAGTAATGGAATGTCTAGAATAAATGTTAAACTTAAATCCAAGGAAGAATCAGAAATAAATGGTCAAGGGCCTAATATATCTGATAATGATTTAGAACAATTATATAAAAAGTTGGATTTACTACAAAAAGGCGATATTTTAGTTTTAGCAGGAAGCATTCCTAAAACTCTTCCTAAAAATATATATGAAATAATAATGGAGAAGTTATCTAAAAAAGAAATTAAATTCATTGTTGATGCGACGGGAGAACTTCTATTAAATGTATTAAAATATAGTCCATTCTTAATAAAACCTAACCATCACGAGTTAGCAGAGTTATTTAATGTTACTATAAAAAATGAAGAAGACATAATAAAATATGCTAAAAAGCTTAAAGAAATGGGAGCAAGAAATGTTTTAATTTCTCGAGCTGCTGATGGAGCAATATTTATAAATGAAGACAATGAAGTAATAAAATCTAGAGCTCCTAAAGGAAGGGTTATAAATTCAGTAGGGGCAGGAGATTCTATGGTGGCAGGGTTCATAGCTGGATATTTAAAAAATGAAAGATTAGATGAAGCGTTTAAAATGGGAGTAGCAACTGGAAGTGCAAGTGCATTTTCAGAAGGATTAGCAACAAAAGAAAAAGTTTATGAATTATTAAATGAAATATTATAGATCGGGGGGTAATAAAATGAAAATAACAGATTTATTAAATAAAAAATCTATAGCAATAAATCCTAATAATGTTTCTTCAAAGGGAGAGGCTATTGATAAATTAGTTGATTTAATGAATTTATCAGGAAACTTAAATAATAAGGAAGAATATAAAAGGGAAGTTTTAAAAAGGGAAGAACTCAGCACAACTGGTATAGGAGACGGGATTGCTATACCACATGCTAAAACAAAAGCTGTTAAAGAAGCAGGTTTATCAGCAATAGTAGTATATGATGGAGTTGATTATGATTCCTTAGATGGTGAAAAAGCAAAGTTGTTTTTTATGATTGCAGCGCCGGATGGAGAAAATAATCTTCATTTAGAAGTCTTAGCAAGATTATCAACTATGTTAATGGATGAAAACTTTAGAAGTGCATTATTAAACGCTAAATCAGCAGAGCAATTTATAAAGTTAATAGATAATTTTGAAAGTAAAAAGTTAAACAAAGATAAAGAGGAAAGTAAAAATGGATATAAAGTTTTAGCTGTAACTGCGTGTCCTACAGGAATAGCTCACACTTATATGGCAGCAGAAAGTTTAGAAGAAAAAGCTAAGGAACTGGGGGTTTCAATTAAAGTAGAAACCAATGGTTCAGGTGGAGCTAAGAATGTGTTAACTTCAAAGGAAATAAAAGAAGCAGAATGTATAATAATTGCGGCTGATAAAAAAGTTGAAATGGCTAGATTTGATGGTAAAAAAGTTATCCAAACCAAGGTTTCAAATGGAATACACAAAGCAGAAGAATTAATAAATAAAGCTAAATCAGGAGATGCCCCAATTTATCATCACAATGGAGTAAAATCTTCAAATGAAGAAGTATCAGAAGAAAAAGAAAGTATAGGACATCAAATATATAAGCACCTTATGAATGGTGTATCTCATATGCTACCATTTGTTATAGGTGGAGGTATTTTAATAGCATTAGCATTCTTATTTGACGATTATAGTATAGATCCATCTAATTTTGGAAGCAATACTCCATTTGCAGCTTTCTTTAAAAATATAGGTGGAACAGCATTTGGATTTATGTTACCTATATTAGCAGGATATATAGCAATGAGTATAGGTGATAGACCGGCATTAGCAGTTGGTTTTGTAGGCGGAGCTATAGCTAATGCAGGAGGATCAGGTTTCTTAGGAGCACTGTTATCAGGATTTATAGCAGGTTATTTAGTGCTTTTCCTAAAGAAAATTTTTAAGGGATTACCAGATGCATTAGAAGGAATAAAACCTGTATTAATATATCCTTTACTTGGAATCTTATTGATAGGAGCAATAATTATATTTGTAGTAAATCCACCTGTATCAGCATTAAATAATGCTATGAATAACTTCTTAAATGGAATGGGAAGTGGTAGTAAGATTTTATTAGGCGCAGTTTTAGGTGGAATGATGGCTGTTGATATGGGAGGTCCAATTAATAAGGCAGCATATGTATTTGGAACAGCATCATTAGCTAATGGACAATTTGAATTTATGGCAGCAGTTATGATTGGTGGTATGGTACCACCACTAGCAATAGCTTTATGCACTACTTTCTTTAAGAAGAAATTTACAGCTAAAGAAAGACAATCAGCAGTAACGAATTATATAATGGGATTATCATTTATAACAGAAGGAGCAATACCTTTTGCAGCAGCTGATCCATTAAGAGTAATACCAGCTTGTGTAGTAGGTTCAGCAACAGCAGGAGCATTATCAATGGCATTTGGATGTTCACTAAGAGCACCTCATGGTGGAATTTTTGTTCTTCCAGTTATAGAGAATCCATTAGGATATTTTGCAGCGCTAGTTGTAGGTTCACTAGTAGGAATGATAGTATTATCTATATTAAAGAAAAATAAAAAATAATAATATAGAATGTAATTTTAGAATTTCTTATTTTGAGAGAATATTGAATTGAATTCATGAATATATTAATAAATAGTAATTTTAAAAAATACGTAAAAATTTAGAGGAATAAACTATTAAATAGGAATATTTATTCTTTAATTATTTGATAATAAACCATGTATGTAATATAATGGTAACGTATAGAAAAAATTATTATTTAGGAGAGTGGTAAAAATGAAAAGTTTAAAAGGAACTAAAACAGCAGAAAACTTAATGAAATCTTTTGCTGGAGAATCACAAGCAAGAACAAGATATACTTATTATTCAAGCGTAGCAAGAAAACAAGGATATGTACAAATTGCGAACATATTCATGGAAACTGCAGAACAAGAAAAAGAACATGCAAAAAGATTCTATAAATTTTTACTAAATGATTTCCAAGGAGAACAAATTGAAATCAATGCAGCATATCCAGTAGCATTTTCTCAAGAAACTGCAGAAAATTTAAAATCTGCAGCAGCAGGAGAGCATGAGGAATGGGCTCATGATTATCCAGAATTCGCAAGAATTGCAAGAGAAGAAGGCTTCCCAGAAGTAGCAATAGCTTATGAAAGAATAACTGAAGTAGAGAATATGCATGAAAGAAGATACAATAAGCTATTAAAGAATTTAGAAGAAGGCAAAGTATTTAAGAAAGATGAAACAGTTTTATGGAAATGTACTAACTGTGGATATATATTTGAAGGTGAAGAAGCACCAAAAGTATGTCCAGCATGCTTACATCCACAAGGATATTTTGAAGTAGCAGCAGAAAATTATTAATAAAAATAAAAGCTTAAGGATTTTTCCTTAAGCTTTTATTTTTATATATGAATATATGAAAAGAATTTATTGAACTTTTAAGTTTGAATTGAGTATTTTAATTGAAATAAATTATGTAGATTATTAAATAAAACATATATATAATTAAGATAGAGTTAATATTTTAAGATGGAAGGTTAATTTTATGACTAATTCCTTAAAGAAAAAATTTACGACAATATATATAACTTTAGTAGTTATTATAATAATAGTAGGTATTGTATCTACTATTAATATGTACAAAATAAAGACATCCACAGATATTTTTATAGGAAATAATTACAAAAGTATAAATACAATTAATAATATGACTAATTGTATTTATAATCAAGATAAGGCTATATTAATATACCTACAGGGAAATAAAGAAGAGGCATTAAATTTATTTCACGTAAATGATGATGAATTTTATAAGTGGTTCTATATTGAAAAGGGTAATATAACTGAACCTGGGGAAATAGAATTAATAGATACAGTTAACTTACAATATATAGAATTTAGTAAATCATTTTCAAGTCTACAAGATTATAATAATGGACAAAACCATGAAGAATTAGTAAAAATTTATGAAAAAACAATAACCAATGATGTTGTGCTAATTAATAAAAGTTTACAAGAGTTAAAGCAATTAAATGAAGATGCTATGTTTAAAAAGCAACAAATGCTTAAGGCTAATGGAAATTCATCAATATATTTCGTTATGTTTGTTTCTATAATTGGAGCAATAATTGGAGGATCTATAGCTATGTTTTTAACTAATAGATACTTTAATCCAATACATTTATTAATAAATGCTGTGAAGTCAGTAAAAGAAGGTAACTTAAATAAACAAGCTCCAGTAATATATCAAGATGAAGTTGGACTATTAGCAAAGGAATTTAATAATATGACTAATAGATTGCATGACTTTGAAAAGAATGCTGAAGATTATTTAATGGCAGAGAAGAATAAATCTTTGAGTATAATTAAAAGTATATCCGATCCGATAATATTATTAGACAATGAATATAAAGTTCAATTTATAAATGATGAAGGACAAAATTTCTTTGATATTAACGAAAAGAAATTTACCAATAGAGCTTTACTAGAAATTATAAATTTACCAGAGGTCTATGAATATATTAGATGTGAAACTAATTTAAAGTATGAGGATAAAGAAAAAATAATTGAAATAAAAAGAAATAATAAAAAGTATTTTTTTAATTTGACACTAACAATAATTAAAGGCCCAGAAGAAAAAGTTAATGGAGTAGTAGTATTATTTAAAAATATCACTAGTCTAAAAGAATTAGAAATTGTTAAAGCAAACTTTATAGGCACTATATCTCATGAGCTAAAGACCCCATTAACATCTATAATGATGGGAATTGGATTAATAAATAATAGTAGTATAGGAGTACTAAATGAAAAACAACAAAATATAGTAGAAACTATTAAAGAAGATACACAAAAATTGAATGAATTAGTATCTAACCTTTTAAAGATATCTCAAATACACTCAAATTCAACTACATTTAATATGAAAATAAGCAATGTAAATGAATTAATAGAGAGCTGTGCAACAAATTTTAAGACTCAAGCAATAGATAAGGGTTTAGATATCATGTTAGATTTGGAAAAAGAATTACCAGAGGCTAAAATAGATGAAGAAAAAATAAAATGGGTATTAAATAACTTAGTATCTAATGCAATAAGATATACAGAAAAGGGGTCAGTTAAATTAAAGACGTATGTTAAGAATAAAAAGATATATATATGTGTAATAGATACTGGTAGAGGGATACCTAATAATTATTTAGAAAAAGTGTTTGAAAAATTTGTTAGAGTAGAAGGTTTTGAAATACCTGAAGAAAGCACAGGACTAGGACTTTCTATAGCCAAAGAAGTTGTAGAGATGCATGAAGGAAAGATATGGTGTGAAAGTGAATTAGGATTTGGAAGTAAATTTATATTTACTATTCCATTATCATGAAGCTAGTAGGAGATGAGTATATGAAAAGAGTTTTAGTTATTGATGATACTAAAAATATAAGAATATTATTAAGTACTTGTTTAGAATTAAGAGGTTATAAAGTAGTTACTGCAGATAATGGTATAGAGGCATTAAATATAATAAATAATAAAAGTGAAAAAATAGATTTAATATTTTTAGATATAAGAATGCCTGGAATAAGTGGCACTGAAGTATTAAAAGGAATTAAAGAAGTTAGAAGTACTTGCCCTGTTGTTATAATGACTGCTTTTGCAACAGTAAAAAATGCGATAGAATGTACAAAATTAGGAGCACTTATATATCTTCAAAAACCTTTTTCACCTGACAGAATAAATCTAGTATTAGATGAAATTGAAAGAAAAAATAATGATAATATAGAATTTAGAGTTGATGAAATACTAAAGATATCTAAGGAACTTCTAAATATAGATGATATAGAAAAAATATATGAAGCGTATGAATTATTAAAAAAAGCATTATCGATAAATCCATATAATAAAGAAATATATTTATTGATAAGTGAAGTTAATAAATTGACTGGAAATATAGAGGAAGAAAAAAGATTTAAAGATATATATAAATTGTTTAATTAATATTAATATAATAAATATAAGAAATTTTTAAATAGGGGGATACGAATATGTTTTTGAAAGAATTAAATAAAGAAGAAGGTATTGCTTTTATAAACCTAGTTTCAATTTTTGCAGATGTAGATAATGAGTTTGCGAAGGAAGAAAAAGTACTTTTAAAGGAATATAAAGAGGAATTAGAAATAGAAGATAAGGAAATTTATAATCTTAAATATGAGGACATAATAGAAGTAATAAGAAAGTCCAGTGATAGATCTAAGAGGATTATATATTTTGAATTAGTAGGATTATCTTTAGTTGATGGTGAGTATGAAGATAAAGAAGTAGATTTTTTAGAAAATTTAGCTAGTGAATTAAAAATTACTAGAGCCACAAAAATAGCAATTGCAAATTATTTTTATAACTTTACAGATGTTTATAATTTTACAACTGTAGATGCAGAAAATAATATTAAATTATTAAAAGAACAGGCTGAAAAAATTTTAGGGTAAAAAGGATAATGAAAATTATCCTTTTTATTTTTATACAAGTTATAAAAAGTTTATCATATGGATAACTATTTATAACTTTTTCCTCTAGCTTTTGAAAGGTTATATGTAAGTTTACGGTGACTTGGAGTGGAAGGACTGAATAAGAAAATTTTGGTTTAAAAATAAAAAGTATTAAAGAATTTTTAATGGATAAAATAAAAGTATAATTAATAGGAGGTGTTATTATGAAGGAAAAAAATGAAATGATTGGAGACCTTCCAAGAAATATAAATAAGGATGTTCCAACACCAAATAATGATGCACAATCAATAAGAGCAATAATTAAGAATTCTGGGGAAATAGTTGGATATGAACTTTCAAATGGGAAAAGGATAAATAAAGAAGAAGGGGTGCAAATGGCTAAAAATGGTCAAATAGCAGGAGTTGCAGTTGGAGTTTCTAGAAAAGGAGAGGAATATTTAAGAAGTCTTCCAGATGAAAATGAAAATAATAATTTAAGTTCATTACCAGTAATTAAGTAATAGTTTTTAAGAAAGCTAACTAATATTTTGATTACTTAGCTTTCTTAAAATATTTATTAACAAATTAATTAAAATAAGACTTTTTAGGAATAAAATAAGGTCATTTATAGTGGAAAAGTGTTAAAACTGTGGAAAGTTATCCACAAAATGTGGACAAGTTGAAAAAACTGTTGAAAACTTTTCTAAAGGGTATTGACACAATATATATGTAAAGAATATATGTTTGTAACAATATGATGATTATTGATGAATAAGATTAGTATATGTAGTAAGATGCAACAAGGAAAAAAGTATTTATATTTTTAAGAAATAGAGTTATCCACGGTTTGTACAAAATGTGGATAAAAACTGTGGATAATGTTACAATAATACTATAAATATAGATAAAATGGTGATATTTTATAAATTCACCTGTGGACAACTTGCTAGGATTTATTACCTGTGGATAAAATTAATGTAAAAAATTGTAGGAAATATAGGACAATGCTGAAATTAAGGAGAAATATATGAAATATAATAAAAATATATATGAAGGAATATTTAAAAAAAGACCCAATAGGTTTAATGCAAATGTTATATTGAATGGAGAAGAAATTGTTGTTCATGTACCTAATACAGGAAGATGTAGAGAAATACTTAAAGAAGGAACAAAGGTTTTTTTAAGAGAAGAATTAAATCCCACTAGAAAAACTAAATATGATTTAATAGCAGCTATGAAAGAAGATATATTGATCAATATAGATTCCCAAATACCAAATAAAGTAGTTAATGAGGCCTTAATAAATAAGAAAATTGATTCTTTAAGGAAATATGAAAAAATTGAAAGAGAAAAAACTTTTGGAAAGAGTAGATTTGATTTTAAGTTATCTACAGAAAAAGATAATAATATATATTATCTTGAAGTTAAGGGAGTAACTTTAGAAGAAAATGGTCATTGTAGATTTCCAGATGCACCAACTGAAAGAGGTGCAAGACACATATTAGAATTAATAGAAGCTAAAAAGCAAGGATTTGGAGCTGGAATTTTATTTTTGATACAGCTAGATAATGTAAAAACTTTTTCACCTAATGATTTGACAGATCCAGGATTCGGTGAAGCCTTAAGACTTGCAAAGAAAAGCAATGTTGATATAATGGCATATAATTGTATAGTTTATGAAGAGGGAATTGAAATAAATGATATTGTTGATATAATATTATAAATAACATAGAAGTTGTAATAAAGATTTATTTAGAGAATTAAGAGGTGTAATATGAAGTACAAGTTTTGTCCTTTATGTGGAAGAGAGTTAGAGGAAAAATATAGTTGGGATGAAGGGGGTGTGCCTTATTGCTTACATGATGATTTGATGTTTTTTGACACACCAAAACCATGTATAATGGTAGCTATAATTAAGGAAGATGAGATATTATTATTAAAACAAAGCTACATATACGAGAATTCTAAGGTATTACTATCTGGATATGTTGGAAATAATGAAACCGCAGAAGAAGCAGTTTATAGAGAGGTAAAAGAAGAAGCAGGAATTGAAATAAATAATATAACTTATCTTGGGTCTGATTATGTTAAAGATAAAGAAATTCTAATGATAACATTTGTTGCAGATTTTGTATCAGGACAAATAAAAAAATCTAATGAGGTTGAAGGAATGGGATGGAGCAAACTTTCAAATGCTCTAAATGAAATGAAGGAAGATATAATAGGAACAAAAGTTGTTGAAAAGGTATTAAACGTTAAATCAAGAAGATAAATTAAGTTATTACTCATAACTTTATATTAACAAATTGAAATAGAATACATATAATTTTAATATATCAATAAGTTTGGGGTAATAATGAGGAAGAAATTAAGAAGCTTAAAAGACAAGCTTTTAAACCGACAATTTAAAATTAATGAAGTTGAATATAATTGGGCAACTCCATTAACTTACAATTTAAAGCCTTCTATGATAGTATATCATCATACCGCAGATAATAATATGACTCCTCAGCAAATAGATCAAATTCACAAAGATAGAGGATGGGCTGGAATAGGATATCACTTTTATATAAGAAAAGATGGAACTATATACAGAGGTAGACCTGAAAATGCTGTAGGATCACATGCACCAGGTGTCAATAGCAAGGCTTTTGGAATTGCTTTAGAAGGGAACTTCAACAATGAGTATTTAACTCCACAACAAATGACTAGTGTTATCGAATTATCAAAATACCTAATGAATAAATATAATATCACTGATTTAAAAAGGCATAAAGATGTAAGAAATACAGAGTGCCCAGGAGCAAATTTTCCTTTTGAAGAAATAAAGAAACAGCTAAATGTAGTATAAGCTATATAAGAATAAAACTTAAAAGTTGATAATAAAAAGCAGTTGCGAATTATTTTAAATAAATCTACAACTGCTTTTTATTATCAAAATATTGAATATTAAGAGTGGCTTCTAAATATGTTTAAAGTTAGAATTCCATCATTAAATTTAATTTCTGCAGTATCTACCATCATTCCAACTAAAGAAAGCTCCTCATCTAGTTCACAGTCGCCACCTAAGCTCCAATAATACTCTTCTAATTCATGTTGGCGTTTAGTATTTAATAGTTTATTTAGATTGGATAATTCTGTGTCATTAATTTCTTGGGTTTTTCCCCAGATAATAAAATTAGTATATGATTCTTCAGTGTGTAAATTTACATTGATATCACTACAACCTAATTTATGAAGATATGTCATTAGTTCATTAACTATTCTTAAGTTTTTCTCAAAATTAAATTTCATATTTTATACAGTCTCCTTCTTAAAAACATTAATTATAGGGATTAAAATCATAGCTACAAATCCTGCTGCTAAGCCATTATTATACAAATTAAGGCCGCCATGAAGATACCCTATATTGGTAACCATATTTACATGTAAAAATCCAGCTAAGATTCCTATTTTGATGCCGAATTTTCCGGCAATAGGAGAAAGTGCTGTAGAAAATAATATTGATAATATTAAGGATGGAGAATTTATAGGATTTACGTGTATTAAAGCACCTATTAGAGCACCTATAATAATAGGAACAACATTGCGTAAATGTTTACCAAAGGCTCCAAATCCAATTATAGTGAATATTCCAGATATAGTTGGACCATTTAAGTCTCCATCTAAAAAAATTACTAAAAGTGTAGATGTAAAACCAAGGATACTCATATTAATATAACATGTTTCTCCAAATAGTAAATAGAAATCACTAACTAATCTACCAGGTTGTTTTATGATAGAAAGTAATTTTTCTTTAGGATGAGGATTATAAAACAATCCTATTACCATTAAGTATAAAGAGATTGTAAATAATAGTATTGAAAATATTAAATTAGATCCTGTATTCCAAATCATTCTAGTTTCAAACTCTATGCCTACAGCTCTAAGAATAGACATTAAAAGTGTTGCAAATAATCCTGCTGCAAAGCCTACATTATATAAATTATAACCATTATGTGACTTTACACAGTGAGAAGCTACAGGCGCTATTATAAATCCAGTAAGTATACCTATGCCGTGCCCTAAAACTAAGGCAAATAAAGTAGAAAAATGATCAGTAAAACTAAGCTGACTTACTGTAGGTGCTAAGGTAGTTGAAAGCAAAGCCACTAGACTATAATTAAGAAAGGGTTCTTTTTGATACCTAGAATATAAGTACACACCTATAATTATTGGCCAAATGTTCAAAATGTTTTTTCCAAAGAAAGCGAAGCCAGTCATTAGCCATAAAGACATGATTGTTGAACCATTAGGTTTTACACCTATAAATATTAAAAGAAACATAGAAAGAATACTAGTTAAAGCTGAATTAAATAAGGATGCACCTATCCCACCAATTTCAACATAGTCAGTTATTAAAATATCTGGGCTTAAAATTATTTTTTTTAGTCCAGTAAATATTTCAGATGGAGAATCATGCAAAAATGCAACCAAGATAAAGAACAGATACATTACTAATAAAACAATATAAGGGGAGTAAATTTTCCTCTTTACTATAAAAATCACCTCTCAAAATAAATATCTATAAATATTAATATTAAAAACTTAAAATAATGTTGAATAAATTAAGTTAATTTTATAAAATTAACTAGTTATATAGTACTAAAGTAGTATAATATAATTATATCTAAAAATTAGTTAAATATAAATAAAAATAGGAGGAGTTCAGTGTGGATGGGAAAAAAATTAAGCAAGTACCAGAGATAAAAGGAATATTAAGAAGCCATGTGATAGAAGTACCTTCTTGCATAAGGGAATGTAGCGGAATAAAAATATTTGGAAAAAGAATAAAATCATTATTATTTACTACTGATGTTGCAATTATAAGAAATACTAATGCAGACGCTATAATAGCGGTATATCCATTTACTCCTCAACCACTTATAACTCAAGCATTAGTTATGGCAGCAGATGTGCCAGTTTTTTGTGGCGTAGGTGGTGGAATAACTCAAGGAAAAAGGGTTGTAAACTTAGCATTGGATGCAGAGTTTAAAGGTGCTATGGGAGTGGTAGTTAATGCTCCAACATCAAATGAAATAATAAAGAAAATACGAACAGTTATAGATATACCTGTAATAGTGACCATTGTTTCAGAATGTGAAAATCCTGCAGAGAGAATAGAAGCTGGATCTACTATATTAAATGTTTCTGGAGGAAAAAACACACCAGAAATTGTTAGAAGAATAAGAGAGCAGTTTCCAACTTTTCCTATAATAGCGACAGGAGGTCCAACGGAAGAAACTATAATGAAAACAATAGAAGCAGGAGCTAATGCTATAACATATACTCCACCACCATCAGGGGATGTAATGGGAAATCTTATGGATAAATATAGGGATGGATATTAATAAGCATTTTAGCAATTTATAAAGATAATGCATATAATATGATTTAGGGCTAAATATATAGGTGGAAAATAAATATATAGTGAGTGTCTATATTTTTTTATTTAACATAAGAAAATCTACCACTATGTAATATCATGGTGGTTTTATTATAATTATATTTTTGGAGGAGATTTTATGAAATTATTTGGGGCAAGTAAAATAGAAGGAAATGATTTATACATTGGAGGACTGAAGGCAAAGGATTTAGCTAATGAATACGGTACTCCATTATATGTTATGGATGAACAGCTTTTAATAGATAAGTGTAGAGAATATATAGAAAGTTTTAAAGTTAAATCTGAAAATAATAGGGTAGCGTTTGCTGGAAAAGCTTTTTTGACAGTAGGTATGTGTAAACTTATAGAAGAACAAGGGCTTTATTTAGATGTAGTTTCCGGGGGAGAATTATATACTGCATATAAAGCTAATTTTCCAATGGATAAAATATACTTTCATGGAAACAATAAAACCTTAGAAGAAATAGAGTTTGGAATTAAACTAGGAGTAGGTAGATTTGTAGTAGATAATTTATGGGAAATGACAGAAATAAATAAGGTTTCAGAAAAATATAATAAAATACAAAAAATTTATTTAAGGCTTACACCAGGTATAGAAGCTCACACTCATGATTATATTAAAACAGGACAGATAGATTCGAAATTTGGATTTGCCCCAGTTGGAAATATAATAATGGATGCTGTAAAGATGGCTATTGAATTAGAAAATATAGAATTAGTAGGGTTACATTGTCATATAGGTTCACAAATATTTGAAACAGAACCATTTGCAGATGCAGCTGAAGTAATGTTAAATTTTATAAATGGCATAAAACAAGAGACAGGTCATCTAATTGAGGAATTAGATTTAGGTGGAGGATTCGGAATTTACTATTCAGAAGGAGATAAGCCTAAGGAAAC
The DNA here is from genome assembly GCF_039521405.1 of Clostridium sartagoforme. NCBI lineage: Bacteria > Bacillati > Bacillota > Clostridia > Eubacteriales > Clostridiaceae > Clostridium > Clostridium sartagoforme. The sequence goes on along the minus strand of NZ_BAAACH010000010.1, from coordinate 22,509 downwards.
AAAGGAATATTGTGATGTAATCTTAAATAGAGTTAATGAGGTTTGCCAAAAGTTATCACTTAAAAAACCAATTTTAACAATTGAGCCTGGAAGATCAATTGTAGCAAATGCAGGAACTACTCTATATACTGTAGGATCCATAAAGGAAATCCCAGGAATTAGAACATATGCGGCTGTAGATGGAGGAATGGGTGATAATATAAGACCGGCATTATATGGAGCAAAATATGAAGCAATATTAGCAAATAAAGCTAGCAATAAAAATGAAAAGAATATTACAATAGCAGGAAAATGCTGTGAATCAGGTGACATATTAATACAGGATATAAGTCTTCCAAAAGCTGAAAATGGTGATATACTTGCGGTGTTAGCAACAGGAGCTTATGGTTTTTCCATGGCTAGCGGATACAATAAAAACTTAAGACCAGCAGTTATTTTTGTAAGAAATGGTGAAGCCAAAATTGTTTGTAAAAGGCAAAGTTATGAAGAGTTATTAACTAGTGAGATTTAATATAAAATAATGTAATAGAAGTAGGATAAGTGATATTCATTTATCCTATTTTTTATTAACATTTAATCTATTTTAATTTTAAATAAATATGATATACTAAAATATAAGATTAAAAAAAGAGGTGATTAAATACAAACATACTATGGATAATATAGAGTATATAATAGATAGAATTGAAAATGATTATGTTATAGTGGAAACAAAAGCTAATGAGTTAATTGATATTAAAAAAAGTGATATAGTAGGTATAGCAAAAGAAGGGGACATTTTACTTAAAAGAGATGGTTTATATCTTATAGATAAAGAGGCCACAAAATTAAGACATAAAAAAATTAATACAATGATGAAAGGATTATGGGAAGAATGATTGATACAAATAATAAAGATGAAGATAATAAAGTAGAAAAAAGCAATAAAAATTCTATGAAAAACTTCATTAACGAATGGGCAGTTCCAATAATCTCAGCAATAATATTAGCTTTTCTAATAAATAAGTTTTTATTATTTAAGGTTCTAATACCATCAGAATCTATGGTACCAACTTTAAATGTTGGAGATAGGCTTTTTGTTACGAGAGTATATAATTTAGATAAACTTAAGCGAGGAGATATAATAGTATTTTACTCAGAAGAACTTCAAGATTCATTAATAAAAAGATTAATAGGCTTACCAGGAGATAAAGTTAAAATTGAAAATGGTATAGTTTCAGTGAATGGTGAAGAGTTACAAGAAGAGTATATAGGTGCTACAGATAAGTTTAATGGAGAATATGAAGTTCCAGAAGGAAAGTATTTCTTTTTAGGAGATAATCGACTTTGGTCAAAAGATTCAAGATATTGGATTAATCCATATATATCTAAAGAAGATATAAAAGGTAAAGCTCAAATAAAAGTATATCCTTTTAATGAATTAGGAAAAATAAAATAGTTAATGATTAGAAAGGAAGAATTATGAGTAATAGAAATACAGAAGAAAATGATGATAAAAAGAAGCAGTATATTGTAGTGTATGCAATTATGGCATTCCTAATTTTATATGTTTTTAGCATAACGAAAAATTTTATGACTACTCAAGAAGTAAGTTATAATGAATTTTTAAATATGATAGAAAATAAGGAAGTTGAAAGTGTCATAATTTCATCTAGTGAAATACAAATTTTAAAAAAGGAAGATAGTACGAATAAAGTAAAAGGCAAGATGCTATATACTGGCAATGTTAATGATCCCAATTTAGTAAGTATATTAACGGAGTCAGGAGTAGAGTTTAAGGCTGAGCCTATGAAGAATAATTATATAATTGATTTTATATTTGATTGGGTAATAATGCCTATAATATTCTTCTTTATAATTAGATTTTTTATGGGCAAGGTTGGAAGAAAAATGGGTGGTTCACCTATGATGGGATTAGGTAAAAGTAATGCAAAGATTTATAAAGAAAATGATATAAAAATAACTTTTGATGATGTTGCAGGCCAAGATGAAGCAAAAGAATCATTAAAAGAAATAATAGATTATTTAAATAATGCTAGTAAGTACACTAGTATAGGAGCTAAATTACCTAAAGGTGCATTATTAGTTGGTCCACCAGGAACAGGTAAAACATTATTAGCAAAAGCAGTGGCTGGTGAAGCAAATGTACCTTTCTTATCAATATCAGGATCAAATTTTGTTGAGATGTTTGCAGGAATGGGTGCAGCAAAAGTGAGAGATCTTTTCCAAGAAGCAGAAAAAAATGCACCATGTATTATTTTTATAGATGAAGTAGATTCTATAGGTAAAAGTAGAGATTCTCAAATACAAACAAATGATGAAAGAGAGCAAACTCTAAATCAATTATTAACACAAATGGATGGTTTTGATTCTACAAAGGCTATAGTTGTTTTAGCTGCAACAAATAGACCGGAAATATTAGATAAGGCACTATTAAGACCTGGAAGATTCGATAGAAGAGTAATAGTAGATAGACCTGATTTAAAGGGAAGAATAGATATATTAAAAGTTCATTCTAAAGGAGTAAAACTTGGGGATGATGTAAACTTAGAAGAAATAGCAAAAAGTACTCCAGGAGCAGTAGGTGCAGACCTTGCAAATATAGTAAATGAAGCAGCATTAAGAGCAGTTAAACATGGCAGAGAGTTTGTTATGCAAGAGGACTTAAGGGAAGCTGTAGAAGTTATAATTGCAGGAAAAGAAAAGAAAGATAGGATACTATCTCCTATGGAAAAGAGAATAGTAGCCTTTCATGAAGTTGGGCATGCCCTTGTAGCTGCGCTATTAGAAAATACAGATCCAGTTCACAAGATAACTATAGTACCTAGAACAATGGGAGCATTAGGTTACACTATGCAATTACCTGAAGAAGAGAAATATCTAGTTTCTAAAGAAGAGCTAACAAATCAAATAATGGTCATGTTAGGTGGAAGATCAGCAGAAGAAGAAGTATTTAACTTACTTTCAACTGGAGCATCTAATGATATAGAAAGGGCAACAAAAACAGCTAGAAGTATGGTTACTATTTATGGAATGACAGATAAATTTGATATGATGGCTTTAGAATCAGTTCAAAATAGATATCTAGATGGAAGAGCAGTAAGAGAATGTAGTGATGAAACCTCAACTTTAATAGATGAAGAAATATTAAAAATAATAAGGACTTGTCATGAAAGCACAAAAAAATTATTAAGAGAAAATAGAGATTTACTTGATAAGATATCTGAGTACTTATTAGAAAAAGAAACTATATTTGGTAGTGAGTTTATGGAATTTGTGTACGATAAATATCCAGAACTAAGAGATAGAAAGAATAAAAAAGGTTAAAGATGCAAACCAAGTTATAGAAATATAAGAAATCTTAAAAGTTTAAAATAATGTAAAATGGATAAATTAATGAAAGGGTGTACATAATTGCTTGTTACACTCTTTCTTAATGATATAAATATAAAATCAAAGGGGGAGTAACTCTTGGATAAAATAGAATTATTAAAAGAAGAGGAAAACTTAAAAAATACATTAAATATTCTTAATGAAGAAACTTTAAAATATATAGATAAGAGAAAAGGTATTTCAGAATATATACTTGATTATAGAAAAAAGTATATTGAGGAATATAGAGATGATGAAGATAAATTAATGGAGTATTTTGATCACGAAAGATATATTAAGGAAGAATCATATAAAATGATAGATAAAAAATTAGGTGAATTTGTAAAGCTTAAAGAGTCACCTTATTTTGGGAAAGTTAACTTTATAGATGATGGATATTCAGAAGAATTGTATATAGGAAGATATGGATTAACTCCAGAAGAAAGTTATGATCCAGTAATAGTAGATTGGAGAGCACCGGTTGCATCTTTATTTTACAAAGGGATGTTAGGCAAAACAAGTTATAAAAGTCCACAAGGAGAAATGCCAGTAGATATATTATCAAGAAGACAATTAATTGTAAAAAAGGCTAAGTTGGAAGGATATTTTGATTCAGATATAAATATACAAGATGAGATACTACAAATGGTTTTATCATCCAACTCTGGAGAAAAGCTTAAGGATATTGTAAATACAATACAAAAAGAACAAGATGAAATAATAAGAGCTGATAGAAATAGAGTTGTTGTTGTAAATGGAGTTGCAGGTTCGGGAAAAACAACTATAGCTCTACATAGGATAGCATATCTTTTATATAATTATAGAGAACAGTTAACGGATAAAGTACTTATTTTAGGACCTAATGATATATTTATGAATTATATTTCAGAGGTATTACCTAATTTAGGAGAAACTGCAGTATTAAATGAGACATTTTTATCTTTTGCATATAAAGAAATAGGATTAAATGAAGCTGTAATGGATATATCTTTTTATCTAGAAGAAGTACTAAATGGAAACGAAAAAATAATCAATGAAATAAAATATAAGTCATCAAATAAATTTATAGAATTTTTAAATACTGAAATAGAAAAAATAGAAGAAAGTTATTTTAATATAGAGGCAGTTAAATTCTTAGGTGAAGAAATAGTTTCTATAGAAGAAATAAAAGAACTATTCAATAAGCATTATAAATATATGCCTATATTTAGAAGAAGTCAAAAGATAAAAAGAATATTAATTTCTAAGATAAAGGAAAAAAGAGATGAGAAGGTAAGAGAAATTAATATAAAAGCACAAGAAGAAAAATCAAAGCTATCACAACAAGAATTAGAAATAGAAGAAAATAATATTGAATTTAGAAGAAAAATTAAAATAAGAGATATAATAAGGGAAGTTATAAAAGTCAAACAGGATATAGAAAAATGGATAGATAATGACAGCATTATAAATATATATAAGAAGATTATAAATGTTGAAACTTTATCCTATTTAGATTTAGCGGCCATTTTATATTTGATGATAAAATTAGATGGAAGAAAGTTCAAAAGAGAAATAAAACATATAGTTATTGACGAAGCACAAGATTACAATATGCTTCAATTTATAGTTCTTAAAGAATTAACTGGATGTAGAAGTTATACTATAGTGGGGGATTCAAATCAAAGACTTATAAAGGTAGAAGAAGTTCCAGCAATGTTAAAGTTAAAAGATATATTTGGGAATTTCTTTAGTTTATTTGAATTAAAAAAGAGTTATAGATCAACTTATCAAATTATGGAATATGCAAGTAAGATATTAGATGAAAATGCTATAGTCCCATTTGTAAGAAAAGGTGAATTTGATGTTTTAGAAACAGTAGTACCAAAAGATGATAAGGAAGATTTAATAGATGTTATATTGAATTTATTAGAAGATTACCAAGAAGAAAAGTATGAAAATATAGCTATTATAACGAAAGATAAAGAGGAGTTAAACATAATAGCTCCAGAACTTAAGAAATATACTAATATATTAGCATTTAATAACCTAGATGTTGTCTATAAAGGGGGAAAAGTTCTTATACCTTCCTATTATGCAAAAGGCCTAGAATTTGATGCAGTAATAATAATTGATTTTGATGAAAATACTGATAATTTAATTAAATATATAATGTGCACTAGAGCACTTCATAGATTATCAATAGTAAAAATAAGATAAAACTATATTTTTTGTAGAAGGTAATGGGTAGTAGGTAGCAGTTTTTTAGAATACTGTTACCTTTTACTTTTTATTTTTAATTTGTGATATTTCACAATTTATTTAAATTTTTATTAGTCATAATTTAAGAAAAGTATAGATTAAAGGTAATAAGATTGTAATTAAAAAAAAACAAGCTATAATAAAAGCATAACTAGTTGTAAACGATATTAAAGGAGGGGGTTGAAGTTTGGATAGCTTTTACGAACAATTTCAGACTAAAAATTATAGTAACTTAGAAAAGATACTAAACAATGTATCTAAAGTAGTATTGGTTATTACAATAGTATTTATAGCAATGCTTAATTTTATAGGTGCTGCAATCTTTGCCTTAATATACTTAGTAGCATTTATTTTATCTAGAAAGCTCATAGTTGAATATGAATACGAGCTTACTGGTGAAGAATTAGTAATATTTAAAATAATGAATAAAAGTAAAAGAAAAGAAGTGGGAAATTTCAGTGTAAGAAGCATATCAAGTGTGAAAACCCCAGAACAAATGGTTAATAGTAATACTAAAATTGTAAGAGCATATTTAAAGGAGTCTGGAATAAAGGACAAGATTTATATTGCGAAAACATCTCAAGGTCTAATAGGATTTCAATTAGCCATGGACGAAAATTTGATAAGGTTAATTAAAAGAGTTAATCCACTAGCATTTTATTAATATATAAATTTGGAGGAGAAAATTATGGCAGGATTAAGTTTAAGAAATATTCAAAAAGTATACGAAAATGGATTTAAAGCAGTTCAAGATTTTAATTTAGACATTGAGGACAGAGAATTTATAGTTTTTGTTGGACCATCAGGATGTGGTAAGTCAACTACATTAAGAATGATTGCAGGCTTAGAAGAAATATCCGGAGGAGAATTATATATTGGGGATAAACTTGTAAATGATGTAGCTCCAAAAGATAGAGATATAGCAATGGTTTTCCAAAACTATGCATTATATCCTCATATGACAGTTTATGAAAACATGGCATTTGGATTAAAACTTAGAAAGCTACCAAAGCAAGAAATAGATCAAAAAGTTAGAGAAGCGGCAAAGATACTAGATATTGAGCATCTTTTAGATAGAAAACCAAAAGCTTTATCAGGTGGACAAAGACAAAGGGTTGCGATGGGAAGAGCTATAGTTAGAAGTCCTAAAGTATTCTTAATGGATGAACCTTTATCAAACCTTGATGCTAAATTAAGAGTTCAAATGAGAATAGAAATTTCTAAGTTATATAATGAATTACAGACTACATTCATATATGTAACACATGATCAAACAGAAGCTATGACTTTGGGAACAAGAATAGTTGTTATGAAAGATGGTATTATTCAACAAGTTGATTCACCAACTGAAATATACAATCATCCAGCAAATCTTTTCGTTGCAGGATTTATAGGAAGTCCTCAAATGAATATGACTTATGGACAAACTTCAACTAAAGATGGAAAAAACTTTGTTAAAATATTTGATGAATTAGTTGAAATTCCAGCAGATAAAGTTAATATAGTAAAAGAAAAGAATGCTGAAAATATAGAAGTTATAGTTGGTATAAGACCAGAAAATATTTACCATACAAAAGAAGAATTATCTAAACCAGGAGTTGTTACTTTCAAGGGTGAAGTTGATTTAAAAGAAAACTTAGGAGCAGAAACTTACATTCACCTTAAAAAAGACGGAGCTAACTTCATAATAAAATCTAGAGCAGCTAATGATTATAAAATTGGTGATCCAATAGAATTTGGATTTGATACTAATATGATGCATATATTTGATAGAGAAGAGCAAAATACAATATTTTAATCAGAGTAAAGTTTGTAGCTAACAATTAAACTGAAATTACCAGAATAAAAATAAAGCCTGCTGATTACAGCAGGCTTTTTGATTTTTAGAGTTATTAAAAATATACTAAAACTAATAAGTATCAGGCATTAATGTGTATTTTAAACTTTAACCTATGTTTATGAGTTATATAATGGCTTACTTTTTATTGCTATAATTATTTTCAGCCTGTTCCCAATTGACTACATTCCACCAATTATCTATATATTCAGAACGTCTATTTTGATATTTAAGATAATAAGCATGTTCCCAAACATCAATACCAATAATAGGGATTAGTCCTGTTGAAATAGGACTATCTTGGTTTGGAGTAGATATTATTGATAATTTTCCATCACTATTTGATACTAACCAAGCCCATCCAGAGCCAAATCTATTCAAAGCAGCTTCTTTAAATTGATTTTTAAAGTTATCATAAGATTCAAAATCTCTATTAATTGCATCTAATAAATCTCCTTTGGGTGTTTGATCTTTTTTAGGAGACATTATTGTCCAGAAAAATTCATGATTATATACGCCACCAGCATTATTTCTAACTGTTTCTCTAATATCATCTGGTACTGAATCTAAATCCATTAATATTCCTTCTAAGCCTTTAGAATATAATTCAGGATATTTTGCTATAGCTTTATTTAAATTATCTACATAAGCTTTTTGATGTTTATCATGATGAATGGTCATAGTTTCCTTATCAATATAAGGTTCTAATGCATCATAAGCATATGGTAATGGTCTTAGCTCAAATTTAGAATCACCTAATGCAGTACCTTTTACTAAAGCAGTAGGAATTAAGGAGATAAGAGTGATTATAGATAAAGCTAATAAAAAGAATGAGTAAATTTTATTTTTTGATTTCATTTTATACACCTCCTATTTTAGTATTTCTCTAAAAAGAGCATTTTATAAATAAATTATGTAAGTGATATAATAAATATAATAAGTAAATTAAAATTGGAGGAGTTATGGAAAAATTAATAAAAAATAATTCGATAAGTATAATATATTTTAGTGGTTCAACTTGTGGTGCTTGCGATGTAATAAAAGAGAAGGTACTACATGTTATTAGAGATTACAAGGAAATTAGGTTTCTTGAAATTAATGCATTGGAGCATAGGGAGTTAGCAGCTCAAAATGATATATTTTCTTTACCTATTTTGATATTGTTCATTAACAAAAAAGAAACACTAAGAGTTGGGAGACATTTTGATATATTAGAATTCAAAAATTCAATAGAAAGATATTATAATTTAATTTATAGATAGATATTTAATTAATAACTATATTTTTAAGAATTCCTTAATAAATATGATATAAACTTTGTAACTTCTTTAAATTAATATTATTAATATAAGGATGTTACTTAATATATACATTATGTTAAAATATTAATAAAAAAGACTTTTGGGGGATATATGAATAAATTGAATATTTTGGTGGTAGATGATGATAAAGAGATAACAGAAGCAATAGAAATTTATCTTATGAATGAAGGATATAATGTTTTTATAGCTTATGACGGAATACAAGCATTGAAGGTTGCTAGAGAAGAAGCAATTCATTTAATAATAATGGATATAATGATGCCAAACCTTGATGGTACTCGCGCAACAATTGAATTAAGAAAAGAAAAGGAAATACCAATAATAATGTTATCTGCTAAATCAGAAGATTCAGATAAAATATTAGGACTAAATTTAGGTGCAGATGATTATATAACTAAGCCATTTAATCCGTTAGAGTTAATAGCAAGAGTTAACTCGCAAATAAGAAGATATACTAGGTTTTCATCAATAAATAATGAAGAAAATAAAGGACTAATAACTGTAGGTGGACTGGAGTTAAATATCACTAATAAGGAAGTTTTAGTTAATGGAAGAGAAGCTAAGTTAACTCCTATAGAATTTAAAATTCTAAGTCTTCTTATGAGCAACTTGGGACGTGTATTTTCTATAGAGGAAATATATGAAAGAGTATGGAATGAAATAGCATATAATGTAGATACGGTAACTGTCCATATAAGGAGGATAAGGGAAAAGATAGAAGTAGACCCTAGAAATCCTCAATATTTAAAGGTGGTGTGGGGAGTTGGATACAAAGTTGACAAAAAATAAAATTTATAAAGAAATAAATATATTCTTAGTTATTTTATCAATAATAATTTTTTCAATATCACTTACAAAAACAATAACGGAATATAGAAATACTAAATATATTCATAAAACTAATTTTTATGATGAATATAACATTAGAAGTTATATTGATTCTTTTGATGAAACTTTGAAAACTTATTTATATGCATATGAGGATATGGAAGGTACTATACGACAAGATATATATAAGGCAGAAAAAGAAAGGGATAAAAAAGAAAAAGAAAATCTTTTGAAAGAATCTGAAAATAATATTAGAAGTATGGGAAAAAGTCAAGGATTAACAGAAGATGAAATTAATGAAAATGTTGAAAGAGCAAAAGAAAATATACTTTCTGAAGATAATGATATAGATGCTTATTTCTATAATATAAAAATAAATACATTTGAAACTATAGCTAGAACAAAAAATATTGAATTTTACATTGAAGATAATACTGGAGCAAAAATTACTAATATAAAAGATAATAGCTTTGAATATAAGATAAAGAATAAGAAATTTGAAGATGAAAATTATTATTATATGTATTTTCCAAATTCTAAAAATGATAATGAAAATAATTTGTATTCTAAGGAATTATCCAAAGTCTATCCAGATTTGATTGATTATTATAATAGAGAGACAGTTAAATATTATAGAATACCAAAGAATTTAAATGAAGGGGACAATCTTTATTATGAATGGGATTATAGGAAAGGAGCTTTAAATACATTAAAAAGATATAGTATTATTTCTTTAGCATCAGGAATAATAACCTTGATACTAGCAATTTTAAGTTATAAATATAAAAATAAAAATAAAGATGAAAATGGCTTTATGGAACGTTTATACTTAAAGTTACCATTAGATATTAAGATATTTATTCCTATATTATGTGTTAACACGATTAAAGAACTTATAACAAATGTTATACCTTATTATAGTGGTAATAGTTATTCCAACAAAATAATAGCTTTATCAATAGTAGCAATAATAGTAACTTATTTACTTATAAAGGATATGATTCTTATAATAGGAGGAAAAAGGGCCTTAGGAAATATCTTAACAAAAAAATATATAATAATAGTAATAGATAAATTAAAAAACTGTTATATTGTTAGTACAACAGCATTTAAAGTAAGTGCTATGATTTTTATGACTGCTTTAGCTATATGGTGCACTATATTAATAAATTATTATAGCTATTGGAACTATATAACTGTAATGACAGCCCAAATATATGTAATTGTATATTTAATAATATTAACAGCTTATGTGATTATAGTATTTGGTGAAGCAAATATATTGAATATAAAATCAAGAAAAATAGCAGATGGTAAATATGAAAAAGAATATAAGAAAAATAGAATGATAATTTTCAAAGAAATAGAAAGTAATATGTTAAATATAGAAGAAGGACTTAATGGAGCTTTAGACAAAGCAATTAAAAGTGAAAGAATGAAAAGTGAATTGATTACCAATGTATCACATGATTTAAAAACACCTTTGACATCAATAATAAATTATGTAGATTTATTAAAGGAAGAAAATTTGTCACAAGAGAAAAGAGACAAATATATAGAAGTTTTAGATATAAAATCTAAGAGGCTTAAAATATTAATAGAAGATTTATTTGAGGCTTCAAAAGTAACATCTGGAAGTATGGAATTTGAAAAAGAAGAATTAAATATAGTATCATTACTTAGACAAATATTAGGGGAGTTAGAAGAAAAAATATCGCTAGCAGAGTTAAATGTAATAACTAAATGGTCAGAAACAAAAGCTATATTATTTTTAGATGGTAGAAAAACTTTTAGAGCATTTGAAAACCTAGTAAATAACATTATTAAATATTCAATGAGAAATTCTAGAGTATATATAGAGGTTATAAGTAATGATGAAGAAGTTATAGTAATAATGAAAAATATATCATCATATCAGCTAGATTTCACGGCAGAAGAAATAGTTGAAAGATTTAAAAGGGGTGATAAATCTAGAAGTACAGAAGGGTCTGGACTTGGACTTGCTATAGCAAAAAGTATAGTAGAACTTCAGGGTGGAAGCTTTGAAATAGATATTGATGGAGATTTATTTAAAGTAACTATAAAATTTAAAAAATAAGTATTTATTTAAAAGAGGTTTTTCATAATGAATTTCTATTCATTATGAAAAACCTCTTTTAATTTTTAATTATAAACTAAAAATTAACTATTTTTCATCTTCATCCATTAAATCATCAAAGCTAAGAAGTTCATCTTCTGAATTTTCATTAAGAGAACTGTTAGATTTATAAGATATTTGGTTAATAGCTTGATATATTTTTTCTAAAAGATAATTTTGGATTCTTCGAGTCTTATATGCTTTATTAAAAATAATAAAACTCCATATTCCTATGATAGCAAAAGTTATCATAAATAAAGCACCAATACCATAAAAAACTATTTGAAAAATTTGAACAGCTAAATCCATATAAAAATACCTCCAAATTTTATATAAAAATTTAAAAACTTTATACTTTCAGTCTGCTATTTTACTTAAATAAGATTATTAATTAGCAGCTATTAAATTCATAAGTCAATAAATTAAGTAGATAATTAATTAAAACATATATATTATAGCATAGAAAATTACAACAATTTAGTTTAATTAGAAATAAATATGAAATTTAAATATTAATGATTACTATTAAAATTATATGTCTATAATTTAGAAAGATACTGAAGGTAAGGAGAAGAATATATGAAAAAAATAATATTATTAGCAGCATCAACTGCACTATTAATAGGGTTTTTACTAGGATTTATAGAAGTTGTAAATCAAGAGCCAACCGAAAACAAAAAAATATTTACATATTCTGTATCTTCAGTACCAACAGATTTTAAATCAGTTGGAGACTTAGACAAAAGAATGCAGGATATAGTGTGTGCTACTAGTAGAGGCTTAGTAGAATTAAATTCATCTAAAAACATAGTTCCTTCTCTATCAGAAAGTGTTGAAGTAAGAGACGATGGATTAGAATATGATTTTAAAATAAGATCAGATATTTATTGGAGTGATGGAAGTAAAATAACTCCAAAAGATATAGCAACATTTTTTAGAGAAATATTAACAGAAGAAAATGGAGAAAATATAGGTGCATTATTAAATGTGTATGGAGCAAAAGGATTTAGAGATGGATATGGATCTTTTTCTGAGAATGTGGGAATTTCCTATGGAGAAGAAAATATAATATTTAGACTAAATTCAAAGGATGATAATTTTATTGAAGAACTCACTATGCCACAATACAGGTTAAGAAAGAACGTTATATTATGGAATAATATAAAACAAAATTATGATAAGCTTGTTTACTCAGGATATTATGGTATTTCTGAAATATCAATTGATGAATTAACCCTTAAAAGAAATAATAATACAAATATAGAGTTAGTTGAAACGATAAAGGTAGCCTCAGATGAAAGTGAAGAAGTAGCAATGGCAGCTTTTGAAATAGGGGGAAGAGATATAGTTATAAATCCACCTAAAAGCCAATTAAGCAGATTAAATGAAGAAAATAGATTGATGACTTTAGAATCTGATAAGGCAATGTATTTGACATTTAATCCCAATAGTGATTCTATACCCATAGAAGGTAAAAAAAATATATATAGTTCAATAAATAAGGCTATGGAAGAATATCAATTAGAAAATAATATGTTTATAGAGCTAGCTGAAGGTAGCTATTTTAGAAATGATAAGGAAGATTTACTTAAGCTTCAAAGTAGAAAGGTAATGAGTAATGAATCAGGTGAATGGAGTAAGCCTAAGGAACTTTTTTTAGTTGCACAAGAAGGAACTGAAAATAAAGAGATTTGTGAATATATATCTAATTGGTTTGAGAAAAATACAGATATTTATATAAATTATAAATTAATTACAAATGAAGAAATGAACTCTATAAAGGATTCTAATTATTATGATATAGCATTAATTCAAGGAGATTCTAATTTTTCAGGAGATGATTCTATATATAATACAGTGGTTAAATTTCTTCCTGGAAAATATAAAGACCAATTTTCTACAGTGAAAACAGAAGGAGAAAAAGAAGCATTATTTACTAAATTAGAAGATGAGTTATTTAATACGTATCAAGTATTACCAATTATTTTTTATAATAATAATATAGCTTTAAACAGTAAAATAAAAAATATGATTTTAGATGGTAATGGAAATATAGACTACAGTAAAATAGAAAAGTCATAGTAGCTTTTCTATGGGTAAAAGCCACTAAATGTTTTCTAAAAAAGAGTGCGAAATTAAATTATTGATGTAATTTTTAACAAATTACATCAATAATTATTTATCACATATTATTTAGTTATAATAATAACAACTTAGTATTTAATTACTAGTTAAATCGTCATTATTAGATATAAGAATATTATTTTTCATGTTTTCAAGAGCAGTGTCTGGAACTTCAATAGTATCTTCCCTAATGATGATATCATCAACATATGTTTCATCAGTTTTTTCAGTATCATTATCTCTATAAGAAATATCAGATTTTATTAGGTTTGTTTCGCGCATAAAGTCATCTTTAAATAGAAAAATTATTAATTGATATATATACATATTTTTAAAGCTATCGAATGATGAACCAGATGGTGAAAAAGAATCTTTCTTTTTAGAATAAGAAATACTTTTATTAAAAATTGGCGCAACCCCTAAACTCGCAGGAGTTGATGTTGTTGGCATTCTAAAGAAGTTTTCTTCTAACATATCAGATGAATTTAAAGTTAATCCCCTATACCTTTCAGCATCATCTAAAGTAGGTGCTTCAGGCCAACATGTTATCAAGCCAGAATTTATAAAATATTTTCTATATAATGATGAAATCATATTTTTATATTCATTATATCTATTAGATTCCTTTGAATACATAATAATAGCTAGGAAGTAAAATGTGACATCAAAGCATGAATATTTTAAATCTTTTTTACCAGAAAGTTTAAGAAAAGCTTCTTTTTCATCATCATATAAAGATACTAGCTTATTATTTATTTCTTTAGCTTTTTCATTAAAGGTAATCATTTGAGTATGTTTAAATGATAAAATCAAGTTTATTAAGAATAAGCATGTAAAATCTAAAGCATCCACATAATAGTCTTTTTCATCAAATTTATTTATAAGATAATCTGTTAAGTCTACAATTAAAATTTTAGCATCATTATTTTTAGAATTACTATAAAAGATATTAATGGCAGTAAGTATTTTACATATTTCTTCAAAAGAGCATTCATAAATTTTTTCTTTAAATTCATTAAGCATTTGTAGTATTTCTAATGAAAATTTATTGTAATCTTCTGAAATATCATCATCTTCATATAACATTGAGTATAAATTATATGAAACCATCATAAATGCTTGGTCAGAAAATTTAAATTTATTATTTTTTTCTGTAAGATTAAAACCTTTATAGTTATTTTCAGAAAGATTTCTTTTTTCTATAAAGATTCCTTCAGTATTTCTTAAGTTTACTGAGTAAAAGTCAAGTTGTTTTTTAGCCAATCTCTTATAAATTTGAGAATAAGAATATAATTTTTCATCAGCATCTTTAAACTTTGAATAATAGGTAGTTAAATTCAATATACTTGAAGTCATTAAAGCATTAGTTATTGGAGCTATATCCTTTTTAAAGGATTCTTCATCAAACCCATTATAGTTCTTACTATGAATATAATTAGGGGAGGATTTTCTATATATACATAGTAGTGGAGAAAAATTACCAGATGTGGTAATATCAATGGAGGATGATATTTTTTTATAATTTTTAACTGAATCAACTAATCCACATTTTGACTCAAGAACTAATGTCCTTATGGCCTCCTTTGATAAGTGAAAAAGTTGGCCGTTAATTTCTTTTTGAGATAGTTTATTCATTCTAAAAAATGGTCCTATATATCGCAAATTCTTCACCTCTTCATTAATCCTTATATTAATAATATGAGTTTAATGTTAAAATAGTGCATAAATTTTAATAATATTAAGAATTGGAGGTAAATTATGAGAATAGATGGAAGAAAAAATGATCAAGTAAGAGCTACAAAAATAACTAGAGGATATACAAAATATGCAGAGGGATCTGTATTAATAGAAGTTGGTGATACAAAAGTTATTTGTACTGCATCCATAGAAGATAAAGTTCCACCATTTTTAAAGGGGCAAGGAGAAGGGTGGATAACTGCTGAATATAATATGCTACCAAGATCAACAGGGACAAGAAAAGTAAGAGATATATCTAGGTTGAAGATAGATGGAAGAACTATGGAGATACAAAGGCTAATAGGAAGGGCATTAAGGTCAGTTATGGATTTGAAGGCGCTTGGAGAAAAAACAATATGGATAGATTGTGATGTTATTCAAGCAGATGGTGGAACAAGAACAACATCTATTACAGGAGCTTTCGTAGCATTAGTAGATGCAGTAAATAAATTGCATAAAGAAAAACCTTTTGATGTATATCCAATAAGGAAATTTGTCAGTGCAACTAGCGTTGGTATTCTTAATGAAGAAAAAATCTTAGATTTATGCTATGAAGAAGATTCAAAAGCAAAAGTCGATATGAATATTATAGCTACAGATGAGGGTGAATTTATAGAAATACAAGGAACAGGCGAAGAATCACCATTTAGTAGAAATGATTTAAATGATCTTCTTGACTTGGCACAAAAGGGGATAAAGCAAATGGTGCAAATACAAAAGGAAGCATTAAAAATGGATTCACTTTGGATAGGTACTGGAGGAAAATAGTTAAATGAAGAAACTTATAATTGCAAGTAATAATCAAGGTAAGATAAAAGAGATGAAAAAAATTTTAGAAAATATGCCACTAGAAGTTTTCTCATTAAAAGATATGGACCTTGATATAGATGTAGAAGAAGATGGAATAACATTTGAAGAAAATGCAAAAAAGAAATGTAAAGAGATATATAAAGAACTTATAAAAATGGGAGAAAATAATTTTATAGTGGTGGCGGATGATTCAGGATTGGAAGTGGATTATCTAAATGGAGAACCAGGAGTGTACTCTGCAAGATATTCAGGAGAACATGGTGATGATAAAAAAAACAATGAAAAACTACTTTTAAACTTAAAAGGAGTTAATTATGAAAATAGAAAGGCTAGATTCGTGTGTCAATTAGCTTTAATAAATGATAATAATATTTATAAGTCAGTAACAGGAACAGTTGATGGATATATATTGGATAATGAAAAAGGATGCGATGGGTTTGGATATGATCCACTATTCTTTTATGAACCATTTAATAAAACTTTTGGAGAGCTTTCAATGAAGGAAAAAAATAGTATATCTCATAGGGGAGTTGCTCTTGAAAAATTTAAAAAAATTATAGAAGAATTTTTATAGGAGGCAAATATGAAGATTGCTGTATTAAGTGATTCTCATTATGAAACTTCATTTATAAATGATATAAAGGAATACTTAGAAGATATAGATATTATATTACATTGTGGAGATGGAGCACCAGATACTAAAGCCTTATCTAATATTTTTAGAGGAGAAATATATGCAGTTAAAGGTAATTGTGATATGAGCAAAGAATATCCTCTTGAAAGAATTATTGAAGTAATGGGAATAAAAATATTTATGACTCATGGGCATATGTATAATGTTAAAAATGAGTACAATACTATATTCTACAAAGGTAAGGAAGTTGATGCAGATATAGTCCTTTTTGGACACTCACATAAGGCACTAATAAAGGAGTATGATGGATTAGTAATAATGAATCCGGGAAGTATAAGTTTACCTTATGGTAGGGCAAAGAGAACATTTGGAATTATAGAAATATTAAAAAATAACAAACGGAATATTTCTATAAAAGAAATAGAATAATAAATTCATGCAATCCGTTATTAATTTACAATATTATTAAATATCTAGGTAAATCTCCAAAATTCTCTTATATAGATTATTTTTTTAAAAATGTATTGACGGATTGCTATTCCTATTGTAGAATAAACATTGTCGTTGAGAGATATTGAAGATATCGGGGTGTGGCGCAGATGGGAGCGCGCGTGGTTTGGGACCATGAGGTCGCAGGTTCAATCCCTGTCACCCCGACCACTTTCAAAATCAAATATGCGGGTGTAGCTCAATGGTAGAGCCCTTGCCTTCCAAGCAAGTTACGTGAGTTCGATTCTCATCACCCGCTCCATTAAATCAACAGATAAAAAAATGTTGACAATTGGCAAAGAATGATATAAAATAATTAATGTTCTTTGTAACAATATGCGTGTTTAGCTCAGCTGGATAGAGCAACGCCCTTCTAAGGCGTGGGCCAGGAGTTCGAATCTCTTAACACGCACCATAAGTATCGGGGTGTAGCGCAGATGGGAGCGCGCGTGGTTTGGGACCATGAGGTCGCAGGTTCAATCCCTGTCACCCCGACCACTTTCAAATTTAATATGCGGGTGTAGCTCAATGGTAGAGCCCTTGCCTTCCAAGCAAGTTACGTGAGTTCGATTCTCATCACCCGCTCCATACGCGTGTTTAGCTCAGCTGGATAGAGCAACGCCCTTCTAAGGCGTGGGCCAGGAGTTCGAATCTCTTAACACGCACCATAAATGGTGAACGTAGTTCAGTTGGTAGAGCGCCAGTTTGTGGCACTGGTTGTCGTGGGTTCGAGTCCCATCGTTCACCCCATTCGCTGGGATATCGCCAAGCGGTAAGGCACCGCACTTTGACTGCGGTATTCGTAGGTTCAAATCCTGCTATCCCAGCCAACTTGGTTTACTAGCTCAATCGGTAGAGCACTTGACTTTTAATCAAGGTGTACCGGGTTCGATTCCCGGGTAAGCCACCAAAATATATGCAGATGTGGCGGAATTGGCAGACGCACTAGACTTAGGATCTAGCGCCATTGGCGTGGGGGTTCGACTCCCTTCATCTGCACCATATTTTAAACTAAAATAAGCGGAAGTGGCTCAATGGTAGAGCGTCACCTTGCCAAGGTGAATGTTGCGGGTTCGAGTCCCGTCTTTCGCTCCATATTATGCGGGTGTAGCTCAATGGTAGAGCCCTTGCCTTCCAAGCAAGTTACGTGAGTTCGATTCTCATCACCCGCTCCATATGCGTGTTTAGCTCAGCTGGATAGAGCAACGCCCTTCTAAGGCGTGGGCCAGGAGTTCGAATCTCTTAACACGCACCATATGCGTTATTAGCTCAGTTGGTAGAGCACCTGACTCTTAATCAGGGTGTCCCGGGTTCGATCCCCTGATAACGCACCATATGGTGAACGTAGTTCAGTTGGTAGAGCGCCAGTTTGTGGCACTGGTTGTCGTGGGTTCGAGTCCCATCGTTCACCCCATTTGCTGGGATATCGCCAAGCGGTAAGGCACCGCACTTTGACTGCGGTATTCGTAGGTTCAAATCCTGCTATCCCAGCCAACTTGGTTTACTAGCTCAATCGGTAGAGCACTTGACTTTTAATCAAGGTGTACCGGGTTCGATTCCCGGGTAAGCCACCAAAATATATGCAGATGTGGCGGAATTGGCAGACGCACTAGACTTAGGATCTAGCGCCATTGGCGTGGGGGTTCGACTCCCTTCATCTGCACCATATTTTAAACTAAAATAAGCGGAAGTGGCTCAATGGTAGAGCGTCACCTTGCCAAGGTGAATGTTGCGGGTTCGAGTCCCGTCTTTCGCTCCATATTATGCGGGTGTAGCTCAATGGTAGAGCCCTTGCCTTCCAAGCAAGTTACGTGAGTTCGATTCTCATCACCCGCTCCAAAAAAATAAAGGATAACATAAGTTATCCTTTATTTTTTTACTTTTTAATAAAATTATAAAAAGTTAATAGAATAATATAAAATTTCATTACTTCCACCTTAGGCATATATAAGTCTAATGAAATATATTGCATTTATAATAAAATAAATTTTTAAATTATAAATAATAATTTACTATAATATTTGTATTCTTACACAAATGTTATTATAGTAACTAAAAATAATATATTTTAGAGATATAATACAATTATTAAAGGAAAGGGTGGTAGTATGAATTTTAATTATGATGAACTTGATAGTTTATATAAATACGAAGAAGAGTTAGGAGCTATTTATACGAAAAAACAAACTATTTTTAGAATATGGTCTCCACTAGCAGAAAATATGAAATTAAAGCTTTATGGAAAAGAAGGCTATGACTACTCTAGAGATTCTATAGACATTATAGAAATGAAAAAAACAGATAGAGGAGTTTTTGAAATCATAGTAGAAGGAGACTTACATGGTGAGTATTATAACTATTTAGTTAATATCAATGGAGAAATAAATGAAGTAGTTGATATCTATGCTAAGGCAGTAGGTGTTAATGGAAAAAGAGGAATGGTAATAAATTTAGATAGTACTAATCCAAAAGGTTGGGAAAATCATAGAATTCCATCATTTGATCCTTTAGATTCAATTATATATGAATTAAATATAAGAGATTTTACAATAGATAAAAACTCTTTAGTTGACGAAAATATAAGGGGAAAATTTAAAGGATTAACTCAAGAAATAAATAAAACTGATAATATAACAACTGGATTTAATCATCTAAAAGAACTTGGAATAAACACAATACAATTAATGCCGAGTTTTGATTATAAAACTGTAGATGAAGAAAAATTTAGTGAATTAGAATATAATTGGGGGTATGATCCGCTAAATTATAATTCTTTAGAAGGTTCTTATTCTACAAATCCTTATTTATCGGAAGTGAGAATAAAAGAATTTAAGGAAATGATATTAAAGGCACATGAAAATAATATTAAAATTATTATGGATGTTGTGTATAATCATACCTTTGATACAGAAAATTCCAACTTTAACATGAGTTTCCCAAATTACTATTATAGACAAAAAAGAGATGGAAATTTTTCAAATGGATCAGGTTGTGGAAATGAAATAGCATCAGAAAGGTATATGGTAAGAAAGTTTATTGTTGACTCTATCATATATTGGGCAAAAGAATACAAAATAGATGGATTTAGATTTGATTTGATGGCTCTACATGATATGGATACAATGAAGAGGATTAGAGAAGAACTTAGTAAGCTAAATAAAAATATACTAATTTATGGAGAAGGTTGGAAGGCGGATGATTCACCATTATCTGATGATAAGTTAACTCTTAAAAAAAATATAAAAAAATTTGATAAATTACAAATAGGAGCTTTTAGCGATGATATAAGAGATTCAATAAAAGGAGACGTTTTTCAAAAAGAAAAAGGTGGGTTTATAAACGGAGAATCAGATCTTGAAGAAAGTATAAAGTTTGGTATAATCGCATCTATAAAGCATAAAGATATAGATTACAATAAAGTTATTTATTCAGATGAGTACTGGGCAAAGGAACCATATCAAGTTATAACGTATACATCAGCTCATGATAATTATACTTTATGGGATAAGATATGTTTAGTTGAAACTTCATCATCGGAGGAAGAAAAAAAAGATATGAATAAAATGGCAGCAGCTATAGTACTAACATCACAAGGAATTCCATTTATACATTCAGGAGATGAAATACTAAGAACTAAGAAAGATAAAAATAACAATTTAATAGAAAATAGCTATAAATCGCCTGATTGCATTAATAAATTTGATTGGAAGAGAAAAGAAAAGTATATAGATGTTTTTAATTATTACAAAAAACTGATTAATTTAAGAAAAAAACACGAAGTATTTAAAATGAAATCAGCAGTAGATATACAGGAAAATATTTCATTCTTAAATATAGGAGAGAACTTTAATGAGAATAATATAGTTGGATATATAGCTAATGGGGACAAAGTAGGAGATAATTTAGGAAAAATAGCAGTTATATTCAATTCTAATAAAAATGAAGTTGAGGTAGAACTAGACCATAGTAAGTTTGAAGTAATAGCAGACAAAGAGGATATAAATGAAGAAGGACTTTATTATATAGAAGGAAGCAAGATTAAGGTTAAGCCTATTTCTTTTATAATATTGAAATATTTATAAATTGTAAAACAATTTATTTAGTGCACAGCTTAGAATTCACAGTTTACTTGTACAAAGTATCTATTATTTTAAACTTACCAACTAGTCATGCAAAAAAAAGGCAATAGATAAATAGTTGTACATAAACTTATCTATTGCCCTAATTTTAAATTTCTGTTCTCTTTAAATGCTTATAATTTGAATTCTGTGAATTGTGCTTTGTGAAATAGAAATTTTATTTTGCAAAATATAAAAATGGTGCACCTAGAGGGATTTGAACCCCCGACCACTGGATTCGAAGTCCAACGCTCTATCCAACTGAGCTATAGATGCTTATTACAAATTCAATAAACAAATATATTATAATACTAATACTTTTAAAATTCTACAATTTAATTCTGTAGAATTCTAATTTTAAGGTATTAATCTTACACATATCCACGAGTATCAATATATGAGAAATAAAGATATATTAATAAAATATAGTGAAAATAAAAAATAATCTTAAATAAACGGATTATATATATTTTTAGATAAGTGAAGCTATGATAGAATAATCAATGTTCTTAAGAAACAATTGTTTAATAAAAAAATATTGACAATGAATACTTGAGATGTTAAGATGTAGAAGTCGCTTATGTGACAAGATCTTTGAAAATTGAACAGAAAATAAGTTAAGTAAAATAAACCAGCAATTCTTTTAGAAGTCTTAAGTGAGAATCTAAATTTTAATTTAGTTATTCGAACTTACAACGCTGACAATAGTAAGCGTTGTTGCATTAAAAGACTCAAAGTAATTTGAGACAGATTAAACTTTTTATTGAGAGTTTGATCCTAGCTCAGGACGAACGCTGGCGGCGTGCCTAACACATGCAAGTCGAGCGAGGAGATTCCCTTCGGGGATGAACCTAGCGGCG
>NZ_BAAACH010000009.1:0-2377 GCF_039521405.1 Clostridium sartagoforme | reverse complement strand
CAAATAACTATCAAATAATTATGCATTTTCATGTTGGAACTTTTCAACATTTTGAGGTTGACATTTACACAGAGGAGGATCCGTAATAGATAATAGTAGTTTAGCACATAGCAAATGGAATTGTAAATATCATATAGTTTTTGCACCTAAGTATAGAAGATAAATTATATATGGAAAAATAAAAGCAGATATAGGAATAATATTGAGGAAGCTTTGCAATCACAAAGGTGTAGAAATAATCGAAGCAAATGCGTGTAAAGATCATATACATATGCTAGTAAGTATACCGCCTAAAATTAGTATTTCCTAATTTATGGGGTATTTAAAAGGGAAAAGCTCTCTAATGATATTTGATAGACATGCAAATTTGAAATATAAATATGGCAATAGACAATTTTGGTGTAAAGGATATTACGTAGATACGGTAGGAAGAAATAAAAAAGTTATTGAAGAGTATATAAAAAATCAAATTCAAGAAGATTTAACATATGAACAAATGAGTTTAAAAGAATATATCGACCCGTTTACGGGGGAGCCAGTAATGAAAAGCAAAAAATAAACACCTTTTAGGTGTAGCAGTAAAAGTATGCGGTTGGCAAACTGTTCAGGGTGCGAGTAGCACTGCCAGTAACATGCCCTTATAGGGTTAAAGGGGTGGTCCTGATTTAGGAAATGATAACGTTGACAAAAAGTGCTAGAATTCAAAATTATAAAAAAATGATTAAAGAAGGTAGAGGTACTGGTACTGGTATTGGAAGAGAGTATATACCTTGGTTAAAGATTCAAGATGTACCATCATTGGGTAGAGCCACTAGATTAAAGGGAATAAAAACAGGTAGACAACATGAGTTTTTATCAGATATGGAGCGAAATTATTTTTATGTTTTAGAGTATTCAGATAATGTTATTGATATTAGAGAGCAATTTCCTTTATTGCCTTTGGAAGACACTCTTCTTATTGCAGAAGAATTAGGTATAGAACATCCTAAGAATCCTGAAAATGGCGAAGTGATTGTTATGACTACAGATTTTTTTATAACTATAAAAAAGGGAAATGAAGATTGTTATATTGCAAGAACAATAAAGGCTACAGATGAACTTTTAAATAAAAGAGTATTAGAAAAGTTTGAAATAGAAAGGGTTTATTGGCTAAGGAAAGGAATAGACTAGGGCATAGTTACTGAAAAAGAAATAGATAAAAGTATAGCACATAATATAAGCTTTGTTCATGGTTATAATGATATAAAAAATATAGATTGCTTTAATGATATAGGAATAATTGATTTACAAGATCTAGTTTATGAATTTATAAAAGGGATATTAGATAGTAATAAAACTATGAGAAGTATATGTAATGAATTTGATAATGATATGACTTCAGAAGGGGGAAGCAGTTTAAGTATTTTTAAGTATTTAATTATTAATAAGATTATAGAGATAGATATAACTAAAAAGATTGATGTTAATACAATAATACCTATAATCAATATAAAAGAAGAATCGATAAAAAAGGTGAGAGTAATATGATAATAGTTAATTCTGTATTTAAATATTTAGATGGAGAGCGGGTTCGAATTATAGATATTTTTGAACAATATGGTTATTTAGTAAATATTGATTCAGCCACATCAATGCCTAGGAAGGAGCATATAGAGCGTATTAGTGAAGAAATTGATGCTGAAAAATTAATTACTATTAAAGATCCTTTTTCAAGAATAGTTGATGAAAGTGCTCTTTCAAAAATTCAAATTAGTAAAAGAGATGAGGAGTGGAATTTTATATTGAAATACTGGGAAGTAAATAGGTTTGAGATTCTAGAGAAAAGTAGTAGAAATAATGCACTTGAAAAAATAGCAAGTTCAAGTAACTTAAGCTTAACTAAAGTAAAGAAAGTATTTAGTAGATATTGGCAGATATAAATGTCAAGCTAGAAATGTCACTTTTTGATCATTTAAGAATGTAGTTTTTTAATCTTCTTCTTGCTTAAAATGCTCTTTCAATCTATAAGAGTTACCATTAATTGTAACGACATGAGCGTGATGTAAAACTCTATCTAAAATAGCACTAGCTATAACAGGATCATAAAAAATATCATCCCAAGAGTTAAAATTTATGTTGGTAGTTAAGATGGTACTTTTCTTTTCATATCTCATGTCGATTAATTGGAAGAATAATTTTGAATCTTCTTTATCTATAGGTAAAGAACCTAATTCATCAATAATAAGAAGCTTATATTTACTAAAGTGCTTAAGTCTAGCATCTAATCTATTTTCTAGATTTGCTCGCTTTAGTTGTTGTAATAAATCATTGCACTTAATGAAATAAGTACTGTAACGTCGCTTCGCAGCCGCGATTCCTATGGAAGTCGCAAGATGTG